>JAFAQI010000252.1 GCA_019246495.1 Frankiales bacterium
CGAGCCACGATGCGGCTCGGGCCGCCGTCCGCCGCCGAGCTCATGGTGGCGACGAGGGCACCGCCCCGGCCAGACGGCCGGGTGAACGGAACGTTGACACTCCACTGCGGCGTGCCGTTGCCGAAGCCGGTCGTCCCCTCGCCGTAGCTCTTGGGGCTGACCGCGTCGCGGACCTGCACCCGGACGGCTTCGTCGACGCCGAACCCCGGGCCGGTGACCGACAGCGGAGATACGGCGAGACTGCCGGCCTTGGGGCCGCTCAGCTTCAGCTGGTTCTGCGGGTCGGTCGCACCTACGACGACCCAGCCCTTGCCGAACCGCACGAGGTGGACGTCAGTCACTGCGACGGTCTGACCCTGCTCGGCCGTCATCGTGCGGCCCAGTGTCACGACCGCCGTTCCGGCGGGCGTCACGGTCTTGCTCACAAGCTGGTCGACCGTCGGCTGCTGGAGGTAGGCAGTGACCCACGTCGTCGCAACAGCGACCGGATCTGCCTTCCACGGCGAGTGGCCGCCGGAGAGGAAACCGGACTCCCACGACTTCTCGTCGGCGGAGCTCGTGAACGGGAAGATCGCGTGCTTCGGGAACGCGACGTTCGTGATCGGTACGACGCTGGGCGTAGGCGACAGTGTCGGGTGCGGGGTCTGCGACCCACCACCCGTGATGACGCGGGACCGGTCGGCGTTCGTGTGGTTGGTCGCGGTGTAGACCCCGACCGCGATCGCGGCAACCGCGGCGGCCGAGCCGATCGCGAGCCCCGGCCGCAGCCAGCGCTCGCGGCGGCGCCGGCGAAGCACCTGCTGCTGGATCTTCGACAAACCGTCACCGGCAGGCATGATCGTCTCCGCCTCCTCGTGCAACGTGCTGCGGAGCAGGTCGTCCATCCGGTCGTCGCCGGTTCCCCAGTCGTGGCCGCTCATGACGCTGTCTCCAGTGATTGACGTAGCGCGTTGATGCCGCGCGAGGCGTGGCTCTTCACCGCGCCCTGGCTGATGCCCATGGCCTCGGCGATCTGCGCCTCCGAGAGGTCGCCGTAATAACGCAGCACGATCACCTCGCGCTGCCGGGCCGGAAGCCCGCGCAACGCGGTCATGACCTGCTGCCGTTCGAATGCGTGCATCGCGCCCTGCTCGGCGCTCGGGACCCAGGCGTTCGTCCGGTCGGGCGCGAGAGCGGGGGTCTTGCGGTCCACCACTTTCAGGTGGCGCAGCCGGGACCGGGCCCGGTTGATGACGGCTTGGCGCAGGTAGGCGAGCGCTTTGTCCGCATCTCGCAGTCGCCGCCACGAGCCGTGCATAGCGACGAAGGAATCCTGGACGACGTCCTCCGCGGCCGCCGTGTCGTGCAGCAGCAGCGCAGCCATGCGAACCAGCGAGCGGTAGTGGCTCGTATAGAGCGCGACGAGCGCCTCGTCCGCGTCGCGAGCCGTGCTCACCCGCACGGGGGCGTCCACCAGCCGTCCCCTCCGGTCACCCAGCACGCCTTCGATCACGACGGTACGACGCCCGGCCGCCGTCCGTGGTTTACCGACGCGCGGGAGTCGGCGACAGGCTCGTAGGGTGCCGTTATGTCCGAATGCCTGTTCTGCCGGATCGTCGCCGGTGAAGTGCTGGCCGACACGGTCGCCGAGAACGACCACGCCATCGCCTTCCGCGACATCAACCCGGCGGCGCCCACGCATGTGCTCGTGATCCCGCGGGTGCACGAGCCCAACGTCGCGGCCGTGGCGAGCGCATCGCCCGAGGCGCTCGTCGGGATGTTCCAGCTCGCAGCACAGGTCGCCGACGACGAGGCGATCGCCGAAGACGGCTACCGGCTCGTCGCCAACACCGGCGCCGCCGCCCACCAGACCGTCTTCCACGCGCACGTGCACGTCCTCGGCGGCCGGACGATGGGGTGGCCACCCGGCTGACGGGTGCGGAGAGGACGACAGTGAAGTCGGCTACTGCCTCGATCCTCGAGGCATACGGCGAGGTCTGGGCGCGATTGCTCGCGCGGCTGTCCGGCCTCGGCGACGACGAGTACCTCTGGGAGCCTGTCGCCGGATGCTGGTCCATCCATCCCGCGGCCGCCGACGGCCCCTGGCTGCTCGACGGTGACGGTGGTGGCGGACCGCCGCCCGACCAGGTGCCGGTGACGACGATCGCCTGGCGGCTCGGGCACATCGCCGGCACCGTCGGCGGGTTCGCCCGGTCGCGGTTCGGCGACGGCCGCCGGCTCACTGCGAAAGAGCTGCCGGTGCCTTCGCAGGCGGCGCGAGTCGAGGAGTTCCTCGATGGGCACTACCGCTCGTGGCTCGAGCCGTTGAGCGGCCTGCGGGAGGAGCAGTGGTTCGAGCCGCTCGGGCCGGCCTTCGGCCCCTTCTCCGAGCACACGACGCTGGACCTTGCGCTGCATGTCTTCGACGAGGTCGTGCACCACGCCGCCGAAGTCGGTGTGCTGCGCGATCTGTGGGCCGCCGGTCTGCGCTGACAGCGCAGCGTCGGGCGAGGAGATCCACCGCGCGGTCGGGCATAGAGGCATCCGCCCCGGCGGTAGACTCGATACCAACGATGGTGACCACCGGCGACGGCAGACAACCCGCGGCAACGACGCGCATCGTCGTCCCCGGCGCCCACAACATGGTCGGCCTGCTCGGCTCCAGCGACGAGCTGCTGCGACTGATCGAGCGGGCGTTCACCTGCGACATCCACGTGCGCGGCAACGAGATCACGATCAGCGGCGAGCCGGTCGAGGTCGAGATGGCGTCGCGGCTGTTCGAGGAGCTCATCACCCTGCTCGAGCGCGGTGACGTGCTGACCGCCGACTCGGTGACGCGCTCTCTCGCGATGCTGCGCGCGCAGACCGAGGAGCGGCCGGCCGACGTCCTGAGCCTCAACATCCTCTCCAGCCGCGGGCGGACGATCCGGCCCAAGACGCTGAACCAGAAGCGCTACGTCGACGCGATCGACCAGCACACGATCATCTTCGCCATCGGCCCGGCCGGCACCGGCAAGACCTACCTCGCGATGGCGAAGGCCGTGCAGGCCCTCCAGGCCAAGCAGGTCAACCGGATCATCCTCACCCGCCCCGCGGTCGAGGCGGGCGAGCGGCTGGGCTTCCTGCCCGGCACGCTCAACGAGAAGATCGACCCTTATCTCCGGCCGCTCTACGACGCACTGCACGACATGATCGACCCGGACTCGATCCCGCGGCTGATGGCCAGCGGCACGATTGAGGTCGCCGCGCTGGGATACCTCCGCGGCCGGTCGCTCAACGACGCGTTCGTGATCCTTGACGAGGCGCAGAACACCAGCCCGGAGCAGATGAAGATGTTCCTCACCCGGCTGGGCTTCGGATCCAAGATGGTCGTCACCGGCGACGTGACGCAGGTCGACCTTCCCGCCGGCACCAAGTCGGGGCTGCGCGTCGTACAAGAGATCCTTGGCGAGATCGAGGACGTGCACTTCACCCGACTGACGTCCAGCGACGTGGTTCGGCACCGCCTGGTCAGCGAGATCGTCGACGCCTACGCGAAGTACGACGCGACCCAGAGCAACGTCGTCGAGCGACCGGCGAACTCCCGCCGCCGCGCCGGCCGCTGACCGCTGCCGTGAGCATCGACATCCAGAACGAGTCCGGCGTTGCCGTCGACGAGCGTGCCCTCGAACGGCTCGCCCGGCACGTGCTCGACGCGATGTCGGTCCACCCGCTGGTCGAGCTGTCGATCCGGCTCGTCGACGTCGACTCGATGGCCGCGCTGCACCAGCACTTCATGAACGAGCCCGGACCCACCGACGTCCTCGCGTTTCCGATGGACGAGCTGCACGACCATCGCGACGACAACGATGACGTCGAGGCGCCACCGACGCTGCTCGGTGACGTCGTGCTGTGTCCGCACGTCGCCGAGCAGCAGGCGGCGCAACACGGGCAGTCGGCCGAGGCGGAGCTGCACATGCTCTGCACACACGGCGTGCTGCACCTGCTCGGCTACGACCACGGCGACC
>JAFAQI010000269.1 GCA_019246495.1 Frankiales bacterium
CTCCAACCGGTCGGTCATGTGCGGAGGTCGTTCGCCAGGTCCAGCGCCGCCTGCGCCATCGCGGTCGTCGCGCCGAGGTCGCTCATCAGCAGAGGCCGCGCGATGCATGCGATGCCGCACTTGCGGAGAGGTTCGACGGCGGCGGCATCCGTGTCGTCGACCAGCCAGCCGTCGAGGAAACCGGTTGGCCGGCGGCCGTAGTGCTGCGCGACGGCACCCGCATCGGTCTCGACTCCGATCGCCATCAGGCACGCGTCCGCCATGCCCCGCACCGGTGCGCCGCCGATGACGGGGGACAAGCCGACGACAGGCGCCGGCGTACGCCGCACCGCCTCTGCCACGGCCGGGATCGCGAGGATGGCGCCGACACTGACGACCGGGTTGCTCGGCGGAAGCAGCACGACGTCGGCGGAGACGATCGCCTCGATGACGCCGGGCGCCGGGCCGGCGGTCGCGGCGCCGGTGAACTCGATGCGGGTCGCCGGCACGTCGGCGTGCACGCGCACCCACCACTCCTGGAAGTGCACCGTGCGGCCGTCGGCCAACGTCACGTGTGTCTCGACCGGGTCGTCGGTCGCCGGCAACAGCCGTACGCCGAGGGGCCACCGCTCGCACAGTCGTCGGGTCACCTCCGACAGTGCGACACCGTCACGCAGCCACGCCGTCCGCAGTAGATGCGTCGCGAGGTCGAGATCACCGAGTCCGAACCAGGTCGGAACGTCGGCCGCGTTGTCGGCCCCGATCGCCGCGGCGTAGTGCGTGAGCTCCTCGGTGACGCGGAACGACTCCGCCTCGCGCCCCCAGCCGCGTTCGACCGAGCTGCCGCCGCCGAGGGTGTACATGACCGTGTCCAGGTCCGGGCAGACACGCAGCCCGTAAAGCGTGATGTCGTCGCCGTTGTTGCCGATGACCGTCACGTCGTGGCCGAGCTCGCGGAGGCCGAGCAGGAATCGCGCCCCGCCGATCCCGCCAGCCAGCACCGTGACCTTCACGCGCCGATCGTCGCAGGCGCGACGGAGGCGCGGTCAGAGCAGGATGTCGGCGAGCTCGTCCAGCAGGCGGCCGACTCGGGCTGCGGCGCGGTCGCTGCCGACCGCTGACCGGATCACCGCGTCGGCCGGTCGCGAAGCCCGCCGGCGGATCGCCTGTCGCGCACGCGGTGCCAAGGTCACCCGCGAGACGCGCCCGTCCTGGTCATCGCGGGCGACGGTCACCAGCGCGTTCTCGGCGAGCTTCGCAACCGAGGCAGACACGTGACTCTGGGCGAAACCGGTGCGGTCGCGCAGCTCGGTGATCGTGCACCCCGGGTTCTGCAGCGCGTATTCGAGGATCGCGACCTCGGCCGGCGTCAGGTCGCTCTCACCTGCGCTGGTCGTGGCGTCGCGCGACAGGTCGATGAGCAGCTTGCCGAGACGATGCAGTTCCGAGCCGTTCACGGCCGGCAATATACATCGTTACCGAAACATCGCTACCGATGTATATTGCCACGGATGAACGACAAGCTCTCGCCGGTCGCGGCAACCTCGGTCGGCGTAGCGCGAATTCGCGCGCGGGAGTCGACGAGGGCCGACCGACTGTTCGAAGACCCGTTCGCCGCCGCGTTCGCCGCGGCCGGCGGTGACCCGGCAGTGTCTTCGTCGACTCACTCCGAGCGACTACGGATCGCGCTGTATGTGCAGGTCGTCGTGCGCACGCGGTTCTACGACGAAGAGCTGCTCGCCGCTACGGCCGCCGGCTGCCGGCAGGTCGTGCTGCTGGGCGCCGGTCTCGACGCGCGGGCCTTCCGGCTGTCGTGGCCGGACGGGGTCCGGATGTTCGAGCTTGACCAGCCGGAGGTCGTCGAGTTCAAGGACCGCGTCCTGGCCGAGGTCGCCGCGGCACCCCGGTGTGCGCGGACGGTCGTCCCCGTCGACCTGTGCGCGGACTGGTCGACACCGCTGCGTCGGGCGGGGTTCGACCCGGCGGTTCCCACGGCGTGGCTGGCAGAGGGGCTGTTGGTCTACCTCGACGCCGCTGACGCCGCGCAGCTGCTATCGACGGTGACCGCCGCGTCGACCGCCGGGAGTCGCCTCGTCACCGAGGCCGGTCATGCGAAGACCGATCTCGCCGCGCTCGGCGCTGACTCAGCGGGTGGTGTGACCTCGCTGTGGCGCGGCGGGCTCGGTGCAGACCTTGCGCCGTACCTTCGCGACGAGGGCTGGGACGTCGAGGAGGTCCGACTCGCGGACCTCGCCGCTGCCTACGGCCGGCCCGCTCCAGCCGCGACCGCAGGGTTCCTCACCGCCGTCCGCCGCTGACACAACATCCGGGGCACGTAGATTCACCGAATGAGCGATCCCGTGCCGAGCGGCATGCGCCGGGCGCTTGCCCGCGCCGCCGCCGGCAAGGCTCTCGACGCCCACGAGGCCGAGATCCTGCTGCATGCGCGCGGCGCCGACCTCGCCGCGCTGTGCGCCGCGGCGGCGCAGGTCCGGGACGCCGGCCTTCAGGCGCTCGACCGCTTCGGCACGGTGACCTACAGCCGCAAGGTCTTCATTCCGCTGACCCGGCTGTGCCGTGACCGCTGCCACTACTGCACGTTCGCGACCACGCCGGGGCGGCTGCCCGCGCCGTACCTGTCGATCGAGGAGGTCGTCGACATCGCCCGGCGCGGCGCCGCGGTCGGTTGCAAGGAGGCGCTGTTCACTCTCGGCGACCGCCCCGAGGCTCGCTGGCCGCAGGCAGCTGCGTGGCTCGAGTCGGCCGGCTTCGGTACGACGCTCGACTATCTCCGTGCGGCCGCCATCGCCGTGCTCGAGCAGACCGGTTTGCTGCCGCACCTCAACCCGGGCGTCATGTCGTGGGAGGAGCTGCAGCGGCTGAAGCCGGTCGCTCCGTCGATGGGCATGATGCTCGAGACGACCGCGGACGTGCCCGCGCACCGCGGCAGCCCGGACAAGGACCCCGCGGTCCGCTTGCGCGTCATCGAAGACGCCGGCCGGAGCAACATCGCGTTCACGACGGGGATCCTCGTCGGCATCGGCGAGACGCGACGAGACCGCGTCGAGTCGATCCTCGCGATCCGCCGGCTCGCCCGGCAGTACCGCCACGTGCAGGAAGTGCTGGTGCAGAACTTCCGAGCCAAGCCGGACACCGCGATGCGCGCGGCCCCCGACGCCGACGTGGACGACTACCTCGCGACGATCGCCGTGGCCCGGTTGCTTCTCGGCCCCGGCGTGCGCGTCCAGGCACCGCCCAACCTCGTCGACGGCGCGGACTGCGCCCGGTTGCTGGCCGCAGGTGTCGACGACTTCGGCGGGGTGTCGCCGGTGACTCCCGACCATGTCAACCCGGAGCGACCGTGGCCGCACC
>JAFAQI010000048.1 GCA_019246495.1 Frankiales bacterium
CGGCACGATGGCAAAGGCCCGGAATGGTCTGTTCATGGGCTTGCTCCCTCCACGCGTGGCGCAGCCCAACCGGAGCATAGGCACGCCGCGGCGGGCGGCGCGCGCATTCGGGAACACTGGTGGGCATGGCCGACCGAAAGCCGCCGCGGCTGTGCGCGGACGAACGCGAGACGTTGCTCGAACTGCTGCAGTTCCAGCGTGAGTCGATGCTCCGTAAGGTCGAGGGCCTGTCGGACACCGACGCCGAGCGCCGCCTCGTTGAGTCGGACACGACGCTGCTCTGGCTCGTGCAACATCTCGCGCACGCCGAACGGCTGTGGGTCCTTGTGCGGTTCGCCGGGCAGGAACCGTCGGTCGTCGAACCACCGGACGGTGATGGGTCGCTCGCGGCGGCCGCCGAGCACTACAGGCAGACGTGGACCGATGTCGGTGACGTCATCGCCCGCGCATCACTGGACGACGTCGGCGCGGACGACCAGGGACTGGAGCCGGTCAACTTGCGGTGGGTGCTGGCGCACCTGCTCGAGGAGACCGCCCGGCATGCCGGCCACGCCGACATCCTGCGCGAGCAGATCGACGGCCAGATCGGCCGCTGACTGTCCGCTCAGGCGTCGGACGCCGGACGGGTCTCGGGCAGGCGGACGAGTGGGATCTTGCGGGCGCCGGACTTCGTGACGTAGTCGGCGTACCAGGGGCGGTCGGCGACGATCCCCGACCAGACGGTGTCGTAGTCGTCGCCGTCCAGGATCTCCGGCGTCGACCAGAAGAGACCGCCTTGCACGCGGACGAGCACTTCAGGGTTGGCAGCGGTGTCCGACAAGTTGAGGAACCACGCGGGGTCGGTCGGGTTGCCGCCGAACGATGCGACGACGACGCGATGACCACCGGCGTCGCGCCAGAACGGCAGCGCGACCTTGTGGGTGTTGCCCGACTTCCGGCCGACCGTGTGGAGCAGCAGATGCTCCATGCCGACCCAGATCCAGGTCTCGTCGGTGTCCGACGTCTCCATCATCGAGACGTGCTTCGCCGAGATCGCAACGATCTGCTCCCGGGTCGGCGTCTCGAACTGGTAGTCCACCCGCTGGTCGCCCCGGGTCGGCGGTTGAGTGCTCACGCGGCGCACCGTATCGTGATCTGACGCCTCGTCAGATTTGGGAGCCATTCGGTGCGCACGCCAGTCTGTGACCAGTTCGGGATCGAGTTCCCCATCTTTGCGTTCTCCCACTGCCGCGACGTCGTCGCCGCGGTCAGCCGGGCCGGGGGCTTCGGCGTCCTGGGCGCACTCGCGTTCACGCCGGAGGAGCTCGAGGTCGAGCTGAAGTGGATCGACGACCACGTCGAGGGCAAGCCCTACGGCGTCGACCTCGTCATGCCGGCGAACTACATCGGCAAGGGCGGCGTGCAGCCAAGCGCCGACGAGCTTCGCGCGATGATCCCGCAAGAGCACTGGGACTACACCGAGAAGATCCTGAGTGAGTACGGCGTCCCGCCACTGCCCGAGGACTACGACGAGCGCGCTCGCGCGGCGGGTCTGGGCGTCGACGACCAGGCGACACGCGCGGTCGAGACGGCGTTGAAGCACGACGGCGTCAAGCTGCTCGTCAACGCGCTCGGCCCGCCGCCGAAGGAGGTCGTCGACAAGGCGCACGAGCACGGCGTGCTTGTCGCTGCACTCGTCGGCAGCAAGCGCCACGCCGAGAAGCAGGTCGAGATCGGCGTCGACGTCATCGTCGCGCAGGGCACCGAAGCCGGTGGCCACACCGGTGACATCTCGACGATGGTGCTCGTGCCGGAAGTCGTGGACGCGGTCGGTCCCGATGTACCCGTCCTCGCCGCCGGCGGCATCGGCACCGGCCGGCAGATGACCGCCGCACTCGCGCTCGGTGCGCAGGGCGCGTGGACCGGCTCGATCTGGCTGACCGTCGCCGAGGCCGATACTCCGGCCGAGGCGCAGCAGAACATCCTCGCTGCCGACTCCCGCGCCACCGTCCGGTCGCGCGCGATGACTGGCAAGCCGGCCCGGCAGCTGCGCACGAAGTGGACCGAGGCGTGGGAAGCGGAAGGCGCGCCCAAGACTCTGCCGATGCCGTTGCAAGGGATCCTCTACGGCGAGATGGCGCGCCGCGTCTCCCGCGCGCACAACCGCGAGCTCGCCGGATTCCCCGTCGGTCAAATCGTCGGCCGCATGGACCGGGTACGGCCGACCCACGAGGTGGTGTTCGACCTCGTCGAGGAGTGGATCGCGACGACCGAGAAGCTGTGCAGTCTCTTGGACAGTCGCGAGGGCTGAGTGGGCGTCAACCAGCGCGCCCAGATCGTCCTCACCGACGATGAGGTGCAGGAGCTGCTCGCCGGCTCGCGCACCGCGACGATGGCAACGATCGGCGCCGACGGGCAGCCGCACCTCGTCGCGATGTGGTTCGCGCTGATCGACGGCGACATCTGCTTCGAGACGAAGGCCAAGTCGCAGAAGGCCGTGAACCTCCGGCGCGATCCGCGGGTCTCAGTTCTCGTGGAGGACGGAGCGACGTACGGCGACCTGCGCGGCGTAGAGATCGAAGGCCGCGCCGAGGTCATCGACGACCCGGACTTCCTCTGGCAGATCGGCGTCAACGTGTGGGAGCGCTACTACGGGCCCTACACCGACGACGCCAAGGCGATGGTTGAAGGGATGCTCAACAAGCGCGTGGCAGTTCGCG
>JAFAQI010000074.1 GCA_019246495.1 Frankiales bacterium
CCGCCATGTCGAGCCCCCTCGCTCGCGACGCGATCAGTCGAGACCGAGCGCCGCTTCGATGCCGGTGGTCAGTCCCGGATGGTCGCGGATCCAGCGCACGGCAAGCAAGACACCAGGCATGAACGACTCGCGGGACAGCGAGTCGTGCCGGATGGTCAGCGTCTCGCCGTGGCCGCCGAGCAGCACTTCCTGGTGCGCGACGAGGCCGGCGAGCCGGACGGCATGGATGTGCACGCCGCCGACGTTCGCGCCACGGGCGCCGTCGAGCTCCTCGGTCGTCGCGTCCGGCGAGGCCTTGCCCTGCCGGGCGGCGGCGACGAGTTCGGCCGTACGACGGGCAGTGCCGCTCGGCGCGTCGACCTTGTTGGGGTGGTGCAGCTCGACGATCTCGACAGAGTCGAAGTACGGCGCAGCCGTCGCGGCGAACCGCATCATCAACACGGCCGCGATGCCGAAGTTCGGCGCGACGAGCACTCCGTGCTGCGGTTTGTCGCCGAGCCAGCCGCGGATCTGGCCGAGCCGCTCGTCGTCGAAGCCGGTCGTTCCGACGACGACGTCGAGGCCGTTGTCGATGCACCACTTGACGTTGTCCATCACGGCGGCCGGTGTCGTGAAGTCGACGACCACATCTGCGGCGGCAAGCGCCGACCGGTCATCGCCGACATCGATGCCGGCGACAAGCGTCAGGTCGTCGGCCGTGTCGACCGCACGACAGACCTCGGAGCCCATACGCCCGCGCGCTCCGAGCACACCGACCGAGATCGTCACCCGGCGAGCCTAGCCACGCCGCGCGCCGAGGTCAGGCGACCGCGGCCGACAGCGCGCGGTCGTCGTCGTACGGGCCGATCGCGGCGAGCGCGGCCGGGCCGCGCAGCAGGTCGAACGCGACGGCCCGTACGTCGTCCAGCGTCACCTCGGCCAGCCGGGACAGGATCTCGTCGATCGTCATCAGCTCGCCATAGACGAGCTCCGACTTGCCGAGCCGGGACATCCGCGAGCCGGTGTCCTCCAGGCCGAGCACGAGGCCGCCGCGCATCTGGCCGCGGCCGCGTTCGAGCTCCTCGGCCGTGATGCCGCCGGACGCGGCAAGCGTGAGCTGCTCACGGCACAGCTCGAGCACGTCGGTTGCGCGCTTCGGATGGCAGCCGGCGTAGACACCGACGAGACCGGTGTCGGCGTACTGCGAGGTGAACGAATAGACGGAGTAGGCGAGGCCGCGCTTCTCCCGGACCTCCTGGAACAGCCGCGACGACATGCCACCGCCGAGCGCGGCGTTGAGGACGCTCAGCGCGAACCGGCGCTCGTCGAGGCGCGGCAGGCCCGGCAGGCCGAGCACGAGGTTGGCCTGCTCCGTCGGCCGCCGCACGACGGATGTCCCCGAGGTGAAGCCGGGCCCACGGCCGCCGAGGCGCGGCGCCGAAGGCGCCCGGTCCGCCTCGACCTCCACCGCGGCAAAGGCCTTGCGCACCAACCGCACCAAAGCGGCGTGGTCGAGGTTGCCGGCCGCCGCGATCACCAACGAGTCGGGGCGATAGCGCCGCCGGTAGTAGCCCGCGATCGACGCCCGTGACAGCGACTCGATCGAGGAGACCGTGCCGAGCACCGGCCGGCCCAGCGGAGTTCCCGGCCACACCAGCTCGGCGAACGCATCGTGCACAGCGTCGCCGGGGTCGTCGTCGTGCATCGCGATCTCTTCGAGGATCACGCCGCGTTCGTTCTCGACGTCAGGCGTCGCGATGAGCGAGCCGCTCACCATGTCGCAGACGACGTCCACCGCGAGCGGCAGGTCCTCGTCGAGCACCCGCGCGTAGTAGCAGGTGTATTCCTTCGCGGTGAACGCGTTGATCTCGCCGCCGACGGCTTCGATCTCCGCCGCGATGCTCAACGCATCGCGCCGCTGCGTCCCCTTGAACAGCAGGTGCTCGAGGTAGTGCGACGCGCCGGACAGCGACAGCGTCTCGTCGCGTGAGCCGACGCCCACCCAGATGCCGAACGCGACCGAGCGCACGCCCGGCACCGACTCGGAGATGACGCGCAGGCCACCGGGCAGGACGGTACGGCGAACAACGCCGCCGTCCGGCCCGGTGGCCAACGTGCGCGTCGATCCCGGTCGCTGCTCGCGAGCAGCGAGCTCGATCGGCATCCCCGGCTCCGCGAGCCGCTGCTACTCGGACTCGGCCTCGGCCGGCGCAGCCGCCGCCTCGTCCTCGAGCACCGGCACCAGCGACAGCTTGCCGCGCGGGTCGATCTCGGCGATCTGCACCTGCACCTTGCTGCCGACCGCGAGGACGTCCTCGACGTTCTCCACGCGCTTGCCACCGGCGAGCTTGCGGATCTGCGAGATGTGCAGCAACCCGTCCTTGCCCGGGGTCAGCGAGACGAACGCGCCGAACGTCGTGGTCTTGACCACGGTACCCATGTAGCGCTCGCCCACCTCGGGCAGCTGCGGCGAGACGATCGACCGCACCGCACGGAGTGCGGCCTCGGCCTTCTCGCCATCGACCGCGGCGATGTAGATGGTGCCGTCGTCCTCGACCGTGAGGTCCGCGCCCGTGTCGGCCTGGATCTGGTTGATGATCTTGCCCTTCGGGCCGATGATCTCGCCGATCTTGTCGACCGGGATCTTCTCGGTGATGATCCGCGGCGCGAACGGCGACATCTCGCCGGGCTCGGCGATCGCACCGGCCATCACGTCGAGGATCGTCTGCCGCGCCTCGTGCGCCTGCTGCAGCGCCGACGCCAGCACCGACGCGGGAATGCCGGTGAGCTTGGTGTCGAGCTGGAGCGCGGTGACGAAGTCACGGGTGCCGGCGACCTTGAAGTCCATGTCGCCGCACGCGTCCTCCGCACCGAGGATGTCGGTCAGCGTGACGTAGTCGTCACCCTCGTTGATCAGACCCATCGCGATGCCCGCCACCGGTGCGCGCAGCGGCACACCCGCAGCCATCAGCGACAGCGTCGAGGCGCAGACGGAGCCCATCGACGTCGAACCGTTGGAGCCGAGTGCTTCGGACACCGCGCGGATCGCGTAGGGGAACTCTTCCTTGCTCGGCAGCACCGGCACCAGCGCCCGCTCGGCGAGCGCACCGTGACCGATCTCGCGGCGCTTCGGCGAGCCGACCCGGCCGGTCTCACCGGTCGAGTAGGGCGGGAAGTTGTAGTGGTGCATGTAGCGCTTGCGCGTCTCGGGGTTGAGCGTGTCGATCATCTGCTCCATGCGCAGCATGTTGAGGGTCGCGACGTTGAGGATCTGCGTCTCGCCGCGCTCGAACAGCGCCGAGCCGTGCACCCGCGGTACGACGTTGATCTGCGCCGACAGCGGCCGGATGTCCTTCAGGCCACGGCCGTCGATGCGGACGCTCTCGGCAATGATGCGCTGCCGCACGAGCTTCTTCGTCAGCGAGCGGTACGCCGCCGAGATCTCCTTCTCGCGTCCTTCGAAATCCGTCGCCAGCTTCTCCTTGGCGAGGTCCTTCACGCGGTCGATCTCCGCCTCGCGCTGCTGCTTGTCCGCGATCGTCAGCGCTGAGGCGAGCTCGTCGCGCACCGCTGCAGTGACCGCGTCGAATACGTCGTCGGCGTAGTCGAGGTAGACCGGGAACTCGCGCGTCGGCTTGGCCGCCGCGTCGGCGAGCTGCTGCTGCGCCTCGGCGATCTGCTTGAGGAACGGCTTGGCCGCCTCGAGGCCCTGCGCAACGACATCCTCGGTCGGCGCCTGCGCACCACCGCGGACGAGCTCGATCGTGTTCTCCGTCGCCTCCGCCTCGACCATCATGATCGCGACGTCGCCGCCCTCGACAACACGACCGGCGACGACCATGTCGAAGACCGCGCGCTCGAGCTCGGAGTAGGACGGGAACGGCACCCACTCGCCGTCGATGAGCGCAACGCGCACACCGGCGACCGGGCCGCTGAACGGCAGGCCGGCGAGCAGCACGCTGCACGCCGCGCCGTTGATCGCCACCACGTCGTAGAGGTGGTCGGGGTTGAGGGCCATAACCGTCGAGACGATCTGGATCTCGTTGCGGAGACCCTTCGCGAACGACGGCCGCAGCGGGCGGTCGGTGAGCCGGCAGGTGAGGATCGCGTCCTCGCTCGGCCGGCCTTCGCGGCGGAAGAACGAGCCGGGGATCTTGCCGGCGGCGTACTGCCGCTCCTCGACGTCGACCGTCAGCGGGAAGAAGTCGAGCTGGTCCTTCGGGTTCTTCGACGCCGTCGTCGCGGACAGCACCATGGTGTCGTCGTTGAGGTAGGTGACGACCGATCCGGCGGCCTGCTGGGCGAGTCGCCCGGCCTCGAATCGAAGGGTGCGCTCACCGAGCGCGGACTTGAGC
>JAFAQI010000082.1 GCA_019246495.1 Frankiales bacterium
GTGCTCGACAACCACTCCGGAAGGTTCACGGCGCCTATCCTGCCCAAGTGGTGGGACAGAGTGTGGCGAGGCGCACCCTCCGATGACCGCGTGTTCGGCCTGCGGCGACTGCTGCGACCCGGTCTGGTATCCGTGGGGCGCCGCCGACATCCGCCAGGCCGCGTCGCGCGCGGCATCCGGATCCGACCTGGCCTTCGCCGCCGAGCACTGGCACGCGACCGGCGAACGTCGCGGCGACCTGCACGCCTATCGCTGCGACCGGTTCGACCCCGCGACACGACTGTGCACGGCGCATGACGACCGGCCGCCGATCTGCCGTGGCTATCCCTGGTACGACGAACCCCCCGACCACCGTCTCGTCGTACTCCCGGAGCGTTGCGCGTTCCAGGCCGACCGCAGGTGACCATCGGGGTCGGGCCGCATCCCGAGCCATGGCCGGATGACGACCGGCTCGACCCGGAGCTGCTCGCCGAGGGCGACCGGCGCAACGTCATCGATAACTACCGCTACTGGCGCCGGGCTGCGATCATCGCCGACCTCGACTCGCGGCGGCACCCGTTCCACGTCGCCGTCGAGAACTTCCAGCACGACTTCAACATCGGCGCCGTCGTGCGCAACGCCAACGCGTTCCTCGCCGCGGAAGTGCACATCATCGGCAACCGCAGGTGGAACCGGCGCGGTGCGATGGTCACCGATGCCTACCAGCACGTGCGGCACCACCCCGACATCGCGACGTTCGTCAGCTGGTGCGCCGACAATGTGCTCCCGGTCATCGGTATCGACAACCTGCCCGGCTCACGATCCATCATCGACGCGGAGCTTCCGAAGGCGTGCGTGATGGTCTTCGGCCAGGAGGGGCCGGGCCTGTCCGACGAGGTACGACGACACTGCACCGCGGTGTTGCACATCCCGCAGTTCGGCTCCACGCGCTCGATCAACGCAGGTGTCGCAAGCGGCATCGCGATGTATGAGTGGATCCGCCGCCACGGCGATCACGACTGAGCTGTGCGCCGTACGATCCCCCAATGCCTTCCCGCACCGCCGTGAGTCAGCGCAAGAAGTCGTCCGCCACGCATCCCGCACTCACCGACGCCGACGTCGCGTCGCTGCGCGCGAAGCTGTCGGCCGGCGAGAAGCCGCGGGTGATCGTCCGCGCCGCATCGGCGGCCGTTCCGTCGGGCACCCGCGGCAACGTCATCCGGCTCGGCAACCCGTCGGAGGGCGAGTTCATCGTGGTCCGGTTGGGTCGCGACGAGGTGCCGTTCGCGCCGTCGGAGCTTGCCCTGACAACCCGGCCGAAGAACGCCGCAACCGCGTCGGCGCCCGCGCCCGCCAAGCGCTCGGCGAGCGCGCCGAAGAAGACCGCCGCTCGCACGACAACGACAACGACACCGGCCAAGACCACGGCGACCGCGAGCAAGTCGACGCGCGGCCGCGCGCGCGGCCGGTCCGGTCGCAAGACGCCACCGCCGCTGACGGTCACGTTGAGGTTCGGCGACGGCACGTGGACGGTTGAGGCGCAGCGCGGTGCTCGCCGGCTGGCGCGCGCGAGCGCACTGCGGCCCGGTGCGGTGAAGGCGTTCGCCGACCATGTCGACGAACCGGCGGTCCGTGAAGCACTGACTGAGACCGTCGAGTCGTGCCGCGCGGTCGTCGAGGAGCGCGCCGCGAAGCTGCGGGCCGAGCTGTCGGCCGCGGAAGCCGCGCTCAAGGAGTACGAAGCGGGCCGCCGCTGAGCGGTCAGCTCACCGGCTTGCCGCGCACCGCCCTGGCATCCGTGACGCCGGTCGCGTCCGACGCGACACGGTTCGGTGGTCGCTGTGGTGGGATCGGCTCAGCCGCCCACCGCCGCGGGCCCGACCACAGCGCAGGCACGGCATCGGTGAGCCAGGCGAGCTGGTAGGCCACCTGCTCGTAGTTGGCCCGCCACCCGCGGAAGTGCGGCCAGGCCTCCTCGGCAGTCCGCTCGACCGGGAACCCGACATCGACGAGGCGCTGCACGCCCGCGGCGTAGTCGTCGTAGGACAGCAGCAGGTCGGCGTCCGGGTCGGCGTCCCACTCAACGTCGAGCGCCACCGCGACCGCGATCTGCCGCAGTGCAGTGAACCCCATCCGCAAGCAGAGCCGCGGCTCGATCCGGTCGCGGCTCGGGCACAACGACAGCAGCAACGCGGCGCCGTCCATCACCGACAGCAGGCCCACCAGCCACGACGACATCGGTTGCGGCGAGCGGAAGCGCACGAGCACTGGATAGTTCGCGTGGCTCTCCGCCAGGTCGGCGCACCAGCGCTCCCACAGCGCGAAGAACTCCGGCAGGTCATCGGTGCGCGCGCGCATGCCGTAACGGGTTCGCGCGAGAAGCTCCGGTCCCCACGGCGGCGAACCGGCGCGCGAGTCGAGAAGCGTCACCTCTGTCTCGCGGCGGTTGAACGCGGCGTACAACGTCGGCAGGTAGGCGATCTGCACCGCGACCACGATCAGCCCGCAACCCGCGGCAAGGATGTCGAGAATTGTCGGCGCGGGCGTCGCGGTCGCGTCGAAGCCGAGCGTGAACATCGAGCTCGCGGCCTCACGACCCGCACCACCCAGCGTCTCGTGCCACGGCCACAGCAGCATGGTGAATCCGGCGAGGAACGCCAGCATCCACGCGACAAGGATGGCGACGAGGTACGCCGCTGCCTGCGCCGACAGTACGCGGTCACGTGAGGGGTAGTCGTCGGTCCGGCGAAGCACGAGCTGGAACGTCCGGTCGACCGCGCGGTCGACGACGCGGCTCATGCCCCCGGGGCGAGCGCGCGGGATGACGAGCGTCCGCAGCACCGACACCGCAGTGGCGACCACGAGGAAGCCGCCGATGACGGCGACGATGTCGCGGACCGCTTGCACGCGGGAAGTGTGTCAGCCCGTGTAGCGGCGGAGCAGCAGCACGGCCTTGTCGGTCGCCTTCTCGGCGGCCGCGAGGCTGTGCACTCCGGTCGTGATGATGGAGAACGTCACCGCGTGCCCGGCGGCGTCGACGGTGTAGCCGGACAGTGCGGTCGTGTGGTCGAGGGTCCCGGTCTTGGCGAAAACCAAACCCGCGGCCGGCGTGTGGCAGAAGCGGTGCTTGAGCGTGCCGTACTTGCAGCCCACCGGCAGCGATGCGTGCAGCAATGCATAGGCCGCGGCGTGCCGCGCCGCGTAGTGCAGCAGCGTCACCTCACCCTGCGCGGTCTCGTGGTCGCTGTAGGACAACCCCGAGCCGTCCGTCGCCTTGCTGGTCCCGGTGATGCCGGCGCTCTGCTCGAGCGACGCAACGCGGGCGTGCCCGCCGGCGATCGTCAGCAGCTGTTCGGCGTAGAAGTTGTCCGAGATCCGCAGCGTCTGCTTCACGAGCACCCGCAGCGGGCGGGAGCGATGCCGGGCGAGCACGTGCCCGGTTGCCCCGCCGCGGACGACCGTGTCGTTGCGCGCGATGCTCACCCCGGCCTGCCGGATGTGCTGGCGCAGCAGCCGCAGGTTTGCGGACGTGGGGTCAGCGATGTAGGTCGAGTCGTGCCGCCACACGTCCTCATAGACCGGGAACGCCGAGAGCGGGCCGACCTCGTCCGGGATGTAGTCGCTCTTCCAGCCGGCCCGCCGCGTGTTCGTGGGCAGCGTCCCGATGTCGAGCACGAGGTGGCCGGTGACATGGCGGACCCCCGCGTCGCGCAGCTGCCGAGCGAGGTCGCTGAAGTCGCGGATGAGCATCGAGGGGTCAGCTGTGGCGTGGACGACGAGGTCGCCCGCGACGGTGCCGTTGACCGGTGAGTTGGCGGCGGTGATCGTCGTGACGAGCCGCCGGTTCGGTTGGTCGAGCAGCACGGGAAGCGTCGTGAACAGCTTCTGCGTCGACGCGGGACGAAGCGCGGTGGTGGGACCGAGGCTCACGACGCGGCCGACGCCGGCGACGTCGACGACGATGCCGTAACGCCGCGCGCTCGACCGGCTCATCCGGTCGGCGACCCGCGCCTGCAACGACGGGTCGATGGCCCGGTGGACTGCGGGGGCAGGGCGCGCCTCGGCGACGTGCACCGCCTGCGGGTGGTGTCGCGCTGCGACGTGATGGGCCGGCGATGCGACATGGTGCGGCTGCGGCCGGACGGGATCCTGCCGGATGTCGTGCCGTACGGCGACCGCGCCCGCGTGGCCGGGACCGGCCGCGATGGCGACGCCAGCGGCGACGAGAGCGATCGCCACTGCGCCCGACCCGACGCCGACGGCATGCCGGGTCGACCGCGAGGAGGGCATGAGGAGATCTTCGGCAACGCGGACGGCGACCCGCAGCCGAACGAGGCATCTGTGACCTTTCGGTCAGTCCCTGCCTGCTTCGCGGCGATCATGGTGTTGGCGACACGATTCGGGGCCGATCTGCCCTCCGGAGCGCAGCGAACGCCATGATCGTCGGGTGCTGCTGGCGGAGGTGGTCGAGGCCTGGCGCGGGGTCGCGGCCACCTCGTCCCGGCTGGCCAAGGTCCAGCTGCTCGCGGACCTCCTTCGCCGGGCCGAGGCGGACGAGCTGGCAGCCGTCGTGCCGTGGCTGTCCGGCGAGCTGCGGCAGCGGCGTACCGGGGTCGGCTGGGCCAGCCTCAAGGACGCTCCCCCGCCGGCGGCCGAGCCGAGCCTCGGCGTCCGGGAGGTGGACGAGGCATTCGAAACGATGGCGGGACTCAGCGGCAGCGGGTCGGCGACCGAGCGGCGGCGGCTCGTCCACGACCTGTGGTCGCGGGCGACGGCCGACGAGCAGGCGATGCTGCGCGGGCTCGTGTCCGGCGAGCTCCGCCAGGGCGCGCTCGAGGGCGTGATGACCGACGCGATCGCCAAGGCCGCGGGCGTGCCCTTGGCCGCGGTACGACGCGCAGTGATGCTGTGCGGAGCCACCGCTCCGGTCGCCGCCTCCGCACTCCGTGATGGCGAAGCGGGGCTGGCGTCGTACGGGTTGGAGGTCGGCCGGCCGGTGCAGCCGATGCTCGCCTCGACTGCCGCTTCGGTCGACGAGGCGATCGGCAAGCTCGGCACCGCTGCGCTCGAG
>JAFAQI010000171.1 GCA_019246495.1 Frankiales bacterium
TTGCTCGAACCGGTGCTCGATGTCTCGGTGCTCGTGGCGGACGACTACGTGGGTGCGGTGATGTCGGATCTGTCGACGCGGCGCGGCCGCGTGACCGGCACGGAGCCGGTCGGCACCAACGGCCGCACACTGGTGCGGGCGGAGGTGCCGGAGATCGAGGTGACGCGCTACGCGATCGACCTGCGCTCGCTGTCCCACGGCACGGGGACGTTCACCCGTTCCTACGCGCGCCACGAGCCGATGCCGCAGCACGTCGCGCAGAAGGTCCTCGCCGAAGCCAAGAAGTAGTTCCCGAGCTACTCCTCCGGCCAGGTGATCTCGCCGGTCTGGAGCCAGCGCTGGAGAAGGAGGACGTCGCGATCCGGGTCCATCTGGTGGCCGGCGTCGCGGCTGACCCGCTTCACCGCCTGCGGCAGCACCGACGCGAGCCACTCGCCGTGCGCGGGCGGGACGAGTACGTCGGCCTCGCCCCACCACAGCGCAACGGGAACGCTGACGGTCGCCGGGTCGAACCCCCACGGCTTGACGAACGCGAGGTCGTCGTCGACCCAGCCCCACACCCCGTTTCGGGTCTGCTCCTCGACCGACTCCACGATCACGCTTGCAACGTCCGGCCGGCCCAGCACAGCGCGGTCCGCCTCCGGCAGCTCGAAGTCGCCGAGCACATGTGACGGATCCTCCGCGACTCGCTTGCACATCGCAGCGTCCTCGCCGACGAGATGTTCGTACGCCGCCTGCTCGCCCTCGACCGCCTTGCCGAACTCCTTCACGTTCTCGGGGTCCATGCCGGCGAACCAGGCATCGTGCCCCATCGCGTCGTACGGCGCCGCACCGACGATGCACGCGACCCGGGTGACTCGGTCCGGCAGCAGTGCCGCCGTCGCCAAGGCATGCGGGCCGCCACCGGACCCGCCCATGACCGCGAACCGTTCGACGCCGAGCGCGTCGGCCAGAGCCACGACGTCAGGCACGATGTCGACCACGCTGCGTCCGGCGTTGCGGCTGGATGCGCCGTAGCCCGCCCGGTCGAACGTGATCACCCGCGCGCCGGTGCTACGCAACAGTTCCTGGTTCGGATGGCGGTTGAGCCGGCAACCCGGTGTGCCGTGATGGTTGACGACGGGATGGCCGTCGGGGTCACCCCACTCGGCGTAGGCAAGGGTCCGGCCGTCCGGCAGGGTGATCGTCGAGACGGATTGTTCGCTGCTCACGCCGCGGCACTCTACGACGTGGGCCACGCCTTCGCGAGCAGCTCTCGGGTCTCGCGAAGCAGTTGCGGCAACACCTTCGTCCGACCCACGACCGGCATGAAGTTCGTGTCGCCACCCCACCGCGGAACGATGTGCTGGTGCAGGTGCTCGGCGATGCCCGCACCGGCCACCGAGCCTTGGTTCATGCCGATGTTGAACCCTTGCGACCCGGCGGCCGACACCAGCGCTCCCACGCAGCGTTTCGTGAAGTCGCCGAACTCGAGAGTCTCGGCGTCGTCGAGGTCGACGTAGGACGCCACGTGCCGGAACGGCACCACCATCAGATGCCCGGCGTTGTAGGGATAGAGGTTCAGCACGGCGTAGACGTGCCGGCCTCGCGCGACCACCAGGCCGTCGTCATCTGACATGTCGGGGATCCGGCAGAACGCACAACCGTCGCCCTTGCCCTCGCCCTTGATGTAGGCCATGCGTTCGGGCATCCAGATGCGTTGCCAGCCATCCGGAACGCCGACACCTGGTTGGTGCTCCAACTCGGTCATGCGTCCTCGGTGATCAGCTCATCCGGGTTGAGCGCGTCCGGCTCGACCTGCCGGGACGCGATGTTGCGCGACACCTCGATGATCGCGTCATCGAGCGGGACACCGCGACGCTCCACGCCGTTGCGATAGCGCAACGAGACCGCTCCCGCCTCGACGTCGTTGGGGCCGGCGACGAACATGAACGGGATCTTCTGCTGCTGCGCGCGCAGGATCTTCTTCTGCATGCGGTCGTCCGACTCGTCGACCTCGACCCGGATGCCTTCGCCGCGAAGCCGGTCGGCCACCTGGTGCAGGTAGTCGATGTTGTCGGACCGGATGGGGATGCCGACGACCTGCACCGGCGCGAGCCAGGCCGGGAACGCGCCCGCATAGTGCTCGGTGAGTACGCCGAAGAACCGCTCGATCGATCCGAACTTCGCCGAGTGGATCATCACCGGCTGGTGTCGCTCGCCGTCCGCACCTTGATATTCCAAGCCGAACCGCGCCGGCTGGTTGAAGTCGTACTGGATCGTCGACATCTGCCAGGTGCGGCCGATGGCGTCCCGCGCCTGCACCGAGATCTTCGGGCCGTAGAACGCCGCACCGCCCGGGTCGGGCACGAGTTCCAGGCCGCTGTCGACCGCGGCCTCCTCGAGCACCCGGGTCGCGGTCTGCCACTCCTCGTCGGTGCCGATGAACTTGTCCTTGCTGTCGTCGCGGGTCGACAGCTCGAGATAGAAGTCGCTCAATCCGAAGTCGGCGAGCAGGCTGAGGATGAAGCTCAGCAGATGCTTGATCTCGTCCGGTGCCTGCTCGGGAGTGCAGTAGGAGTGCGAGTCGTCCATCGTCAGGCCGCGCACGCGGGTCAGCCCGTGCACAACCCCGGACTTCTCGAAGCGATAGACCGAGCCGAACTCGAACAGGCGCAGCGGCAGCTCGCGATAGGACCGGCCGCGCGAGCGGAAGATCAGGTTGTGCATCGGGCAGTTCATCGCTTTGAGGTAGTAGTTGCTGCCCTCCATCTCCATCGGCGGGAACATCGTGTCCGCGTAGTAGGGAAGGTGGCCGCTGGTCTCGAACAACCCCTGCTTCGAGATGTGCGGGGTGCCGACGTAGAGGAAGCCCTCCTCGATGTGCCGCTGCCGGACGTAGTCCTCCATCACCCGCTTGACGACGCCGCCCTTGGGATGGAACACCACGAGGCCTGACCCGATCTCGTCCGGAAACGAGAACAGGTCCAGCTCGGCGCCGAGCCGCCGATGGTCGCGACGCTCCGCCTCCGCCAACAGCCGCAGGTGCTCCTCGAGCGCCTCCGCTGACTCCCACGCGGTGCCATAGATGCGTTGCAGCTGCGGGTTCTTCTCGCTGCCGCGCCAGTACGCCGCAGCCGACCGCATCAGCTTGAACGCGGGGATCTTGCCGGTCGTCGGCAGATGCGGACCGCGGCACAAGTCCTTCCAGGCGAGCTCCCACTCGGTCTCGCCGCCGCGGCGCAGATTGTCGTAGATGGTCAGCTCGCTGCCGCCGACCTCGACGTCGGCTCCCTCTGTGGCGGCGATCTGGGCGTCGTCGCTGGCGCTGCCCTTGAGACCGATCAGCTCGAGCTTGTAGGGCTCGTCGGCCAGCTCGGTGCGGGCCTCGTCGTCGGAGACCACGCGCCGGACGAATCGCTGGCGCTCCTTCACGATCTTGCGCATCCGGGCCTCGATCCGCTCGAGGTCGTCCGGGGTGAACGGGCGCTGTACGTCGAAGTCGTAATAGAAGCCGTTGGTGATCGGCGGCCCGATGCCGAGTTTGGCGTCGGGGAACAGCTCTTGCACGGCCTGCGCGAGGACGTGCGCGCACGAGTGGCGCAGCACCGCGCGACCCTCGTCGCTGTCCATCGGCACCGACTCGATGACGTCGCCGTCATCCGGCGCCCACGCGAGATCCTTCAACGACTCGCCGTTCGCTCGCGCGACGACGGCCTCGATCCCCAGCTCGTGGAAGAGCTTGCCCGCCGTCGTACCCGCCGCCGCCACGTGCGGCGAGCCGTCGACGGTCAGGCGGATGTCGGACATGCGGCGAGGTTATCGGTCGCCCGCCGCGACAACCGCCGGGATTTCTCGGCGTGCGTCAGGTCGTCGAGAGCACATCGCCGACGTGGACGGCACCGCCGCGCACCACCTGCGCATAGACGCCAAGGCACATGTCCCGCTGCCGGGCGATCGTGCGAAGGACGCCGACGTCCTTCGACAGGCCGGGCTGGCGGGCCGTCGGCATCGCACATCGGCGAGTTCGTTGGGTGACGTCGGCGACGACCGTGCCCAACCTGATGCGCTCGCCCACCAGCTCGTCCAGCGAACCGGGCCAGTCGACGACGACGTTGGGTCGGAACCGGCGTAGGTCCCAGCCGACCACCTCGGCAGCCGAGACCAGATGCAGGTCCGCGGCGTCGACGTACGCC
>JAFAQI010000217.1 GCA_019246495.1 Frankiales bacterium
CCGTCACCCACGGCTGGTCGGCGACGCAGCGCGCGCCCAGCCCGGCGACGACGAACTCGTCCCACCGATCGGCAAGCCGCTGCTCCGCCGACGTCCCGCGGACGGCGCCACCGAGCACCGGGTAGTACCAGTCCATCGAGTAGCGGCTCTTGTCGAGGAACGCCTCGGGATGCTCGGCGACCACGTGCGCGAGCCGGCCGGCGGCGAGCTCCCAGTCCGGCTGCGGGTCGCCGACCCAGTCGGCGAGAGCGAGCCCACAGCGCAAGGACTGGTACGTCGACGCCGAGCCGGTGAGCAAGGCGTCGTCGTCGACACGACCGTCGGCTGACACCAACCAGCCGATCTCGCCGCGATCGGTCTGCCGGCCGACGACGAAGTCGAGTGCGCGACGCACGGTCGGCCACATGCGCGCGGCGAAGCCGTCGTCCGCGGTGATCAGCAGGTGATGCCAGACGCCGACGGCGACGTAGGCGCACTGGTTGGTCTCGGCGGCCGCTTCGAGGACAGCGCCGTCGGCAACCTTCGCCGGCCAGGAGCCGTCCGATCGCTGCGACCGGCGCAGCCAGAGGTAGGCGCGGTCGGCCTCGGCGTAGCGGCCGGCGGCGGACAGTGCCATCGCGCACTCGACGTGGTCCCACGGGTCGACGTGACCGCCGGCGAACCACGGGATCGCGCCGCTCGGCTCCTGCACCGCCGCGATCGTGTCGGCGGTCGCGATCACGTCCTCGGCCGTCAGGACGCCCGGCAGCGACGGCACATCCGGACGCGCGGCGGAGTCAGGCCGCGACATCGGCTGCTTTCGCCGCGGCCGGCTTGTCGGCGTACATCACCAAGCTCTTTCCGAGCACCGGGTTGAGCGACCGCTCGGCGAAGCGGGTGACCCACGGCCGCTTCACGATGTCCCACACGAGCATCCGGTGATAGGCGCGGGACGGCAGGCTCTCCTTGCCGAGCGCGCAGTTGAGCCACCAGTACGGCGCGTGCAGCGCGTGCGCGTGATGCGAGCCGGTCGGGACGAGACCGGCGCGGCTCAGCCGCTCGGCCAGGACGTCACCGCGATAGATGCGGACGTGGCCGCCGGCGACGTCGTGGTAGTCCTGCGACAACGCCCAGCAGACCCGCTCGGGCCAGTAGCGCGGCACGGTCACCGCCACGCGACCGCCGGGCCGGACGACGCGCGCGATCTCGGCCATCGCGAGCTCGTCGGCCGGGATGTGCTCGAGCACCTCCGACGCCATCACGACGTCGAACGACGCATCGGGGAACGGCAGCGCGAGGAGGTCAGCCCGCACCGCGCGGGAGACGACACCGGCCGGCGCCTCGCCCGCGGCCTTCATCGCGGCGAACATCGCGGTGACCTCCGCGACCTCGTCCTGGCTACGGTCGACCGCGACGACGTGCGCGCCGCGACGCAGCGCCTCGAAGGCGTGCCGCCCGAAGCCGCAGCCGAGGTCGAGCACCTGCTCACCCGGCGAGATCGGGAACTTCGCGAAGTCAACCGTCAGCATCCACGCGCCTCCGCGATGCGCTGCTCATACACCTGCGTCGTGGCGATCGCTGCGGCCCGCCAGGTGAACCGCTCCTCCACCCGGCGACGACCGGCCGCGCCGAGCGCGTCCCGGCGGGCAGAGTCGTCCAGCAGCCCGGCCAGGGCGGCGGCGAGCTCACCCGCGTTGCCCGGTTCGACGAGCACGCCGCAGTCGCCGACGACCTCGGGCAGGGCGCCACCGCGCGACGCGACCAGCGGCGTCGCGCACGCCATCGCCTCGATCGCCGGGATCGAGAAGCCTTCATAGAGCGACGGCACCACGGCGACCTCAGCCGAGCCGAACAGCTCGGCCAGCGCGGGGTCGGGCAGCCCGGTGACGAACCGCACCGCGTCCGCGATGCCGAGCGCGTCGACGGCTCGGGCGACCGGCCCGTCCGGCTTCGGCCGGCCGACCATGACGAGCTCGACCTCGCGTTCGGTGCGCAGCTTGGCGACTGCATCGAGCAGCACCCGCGCGCCCTTCATCGGGCTGTCGGAGCTGCTGACCGCGACGATCCGCCCGGGGACCCGCGGCGAGCTGGGCGGCCGGAAGACCTCGGTGTCAACGCCGACCGGGATGACGTGCACCGCTTCCCGCCGTACGCCGAAGTCCGCCACGATGTCGGCCGCCGAGCTCTCCGACACCGTGATCAGCGACGGGATTCGGCGGACGACGCGCGCCTGCATGCGGGTGAAGCCATACCAGCGACGCAACGACAACCGGCGGAGCGCGCTCGGAGCCGCGGCGATCTCGTGCCGCCGGTCGACGGTGATCGGGTGATGCACGGTCGCGACGAGCGGGACGCCGTTTCGCTGCAGCGCGAGCAGGCCGTAGCCGAGCGACTGGTTGTCGTGCACGACGTCGAACTCGCCGAGCCGGCGGCCGAGTGCGCGGGCGGCGCGGAGCGAGAACGTCAACGGCTCCGGAAAGCCGCCGGTCCACATCGTGGCGACCTCGACCGCGTCGATCGCATCGCGAAACTCGCGCAGCGACGGCGTGCGGAACGGGTTGTCGTCGCGGTAGAGGTCGAGGCTCGGCAGCGGCCGGAGCTGTGGGCCGGCGGCAGTCACGTCGAGCTCGGGATAGGGCTGGCCGCTGAACACCTCGACGTGGTGGCCGAGCGCGACGAGCTCACGGGAGAGGTGCCGGACATAGACGCCCTGGCCGCCGCAGTGCGGCTTGCTGCGATAGGACAGCAGCGCGATCCGCAGCGGCCTCACCGAGCAACCCTCACGTTTCGTCCGGCCGTTTCATCCGATGTCGACGGCGCGTCAGAACCGCGCTCGGTCGGCACCGATGCTATCGGCGCAGGTCG
>JAFAQI010000324.1 GCA_019246495.1 Frankiales bacterium
CCTACGGCCCGTCTCACGCGCGAGTGTTCCGTTCGGTTGACTCAGGTGCGTACTGGAGCCCGGTGAACTATCCCTGCCGGGCGCCGAGCGACGTCACCGCTCAGCCCGTCGTCGATACGGGCGGTGGGGTGTGGCTGGACTGCTCGAGCCAGGAGAACACGCAGATGTTCGGAGAGATCCTGCGCTCCAAGGACGGTGGCAACGCGTGGACCCTGCAATCGCGGGCGGTGGGTGGCGGTGGACACCTGATCGTGGCGACAAGCCGAGTCGCGTGGTGGTCCGGCAAGTACGGTGTCTTCCGCACAACAAGCGGGGGGCGCCGCTGGGTCTTCGAGCGGGCCGCTACCAACCAACTGCCGACCATCCCTCAGGCCGTCGCCGCGTTCGGCCCCGTCACTGCCGCTGTGACCGACTTCACGCAGAATGGCGGCCGCCCGGTGCTGCACCTCACCCGGGATGGTGGCCGCCACTGGGTGACTCAGCCAATTCGTTACTGAGCGCTGAGACGTTGCGCCGTAGGCTGGGTGACGATGGCCTACCTCGATCATGCGGCGACTACGCCCATGGTGCCGCAGGCCGCCGAGACGATGGCGGCCCTGCTGAGCGACTGCGGAAACGCATCGTCGTTGCACGGCGCCGGTCGGCGCGCGCGGCGCATCGTCGAGGAGTCGCGTGAGGCCGTCGCCGCCGCACTCGGCGCTCGCCCCAGCGAGGTCGTGTTCACCGGCGGCGGCACCGAGGCCGACAACCTCGCGGTCAAGGGCATCTTCTGGTCGCGACGCGATGCCGACCCGCGACGCTGCCGGGTCCTCGTGAGCGCTGTCGAGCACCACGCGGTGATGGACTCGGCCGAGTGGCTCGCGGCTCGGGAAGGTGCCGTCATCACCTGGTTGCCGGTCGACGAGACCGGCCGGGTCGCGCCGCAGACCCTGCGCGACGCGCTCGTTGCGGAGCCCGACGACGTGGCTCTCGTGTCGGTCATGACGGCCAACAACGAGGTCGGCACCGTACAGCCGGTGGACGAGCTCGCCGCGATCGCGCGCGAGTTCGGAGTGCCGATGCACACCGACGCCGTGCAGGCTGTCGGTCAACTGCCGCTCGACTTCGCGCAGTCCGGAGTCGACGCGATGACCGTGACCGGCCACAAGTTCGGCGGGCCGCTCGGCGTCGCCGCCCTGCTGCTCGGCCGGGACGTCGACTGCGTCCCTGTGCTGCACGGCGGCGGGCAGGAGCGGGACGTCCGGTCCGGCACTCTCGACGTACCGGCGATCGCCGCCTTCGCCGTCGCCGCCGAGCTCGCGGTCAAGGAACAGCCGGTGCGCGCCGAGCGGCTGCGCGAGCTCCGAAACTCGCTCGTCGACGGCGTCGTCGTGGCTGTCCCCGACGCGCAGCTCAACGGTGAGCCGTCGCTCGATCCGCTCCGCCGCCTGCCCGGCAACGCGCACTTCTCGTTCCCCGGCTGCGAGGGGGACGCGCTGCTGATGTTGCTCGACGCGCGCGGCATCGAGTGCTCGACCGGCTCCGCGTGCTCGGCCGGTGTCGCCCGGCCCAGCCACGTCCTGCTGGCGATGGGCCATGACGAGGCCCGCGCGCGTGCGTCGTTGCGCTTCTCGCTGGGTCACACCTCGACGGACGCAGATGTCGCTGCGGTCATCGACGCGATCGCGCCTGTCGTCGAGCGCGCCCGCTCGACGAGCGGCTGACCGTCGTGAAGGTCCTGGCCGCGATGTCCGGCGGCGTCGACTCCGCAGTCGCTGCGGCGCGCGCTGTCGACGCCGGCCACGACGTCACCGGCGTACATCTCGCGCTGTCTCCGTCACCGGCGTCGTACCGGTCGGGCGCGCGGGGCTGCTGCTCGCTGGAGGATTCGCGCGATGCCCGTCGCGCAGCGGATGTCCTCGACATCCCGTTCTACGTGTGGGACGTCGCCGAGCGGTTCGCCCGCGACGTCGTCGACGACTTCGTCGCGGAGTACGCCGCAGGACGCACGCCGAACCCGTGCGTGCGGTGCAACGAGCGGATCAAGTTCGCCGCCGTGCTGGACCGGGCGCTTGCGCTGGGGTTCGACGCGGTGTGCACCGGGCACTACGCGCGGCTCGTCGACGGCTTGCTGCACCGTGCAGTCGACTCCGGCAAGGACCAGTCGTATGTGCTCGCCGTGCTGCGGCCCGACCAGCTGGCGCGCGCGATGTTTCCGCTCGGCGACACCAGGAAGCCTGACGTGCGCGCCGAGGCGGCGGCGCGGGGGCTCATCGTCGCCGACAAGCCTGACTCGCATGACATCTGTTTCATCGCCGACGGCGACACCCGGCGCTGGCTGGAGGGCCGGCTCGGGTCGCAGCCGGGGCCCATCGTCGATGCGCAGACCGGCGACGTCGTCGGCGGTCACGACGGCGCTTATGCGTTCACCGTCGGCCAGCGACGCGGTCTCGGCGTGACGGTGCCGGCACCTGACGGCCGCCCGCGCTACGTCCTCGACGTCTCCGTGGTCACGCGCACCGTCACCGTCGGCCCGGAGGACCGTCTCGACGTACGAACCGTGCTCGCGGGGGAGCCGACGTGGTGCGGGCCCCAGCCGACGCTGCCGTGGCAGGGCCTGGCTCAGCTGCGCGCACACGGCGAGGTGCACAGGTGCACGGGTGAGGTGGTCGACGGCCGGCTCGTCGTCCGCCTGTGGGATCCGGCGCGCGGGATCGCGCCCGGGCAGACGGTTGCTCTCTACGACGACACGCGCGTCGTCGGCTCGGCGACCATCAACAGCACCGCCGGCTGATCGCGGCTGGATACGCTGGCCGCATGGCCGACAACGACCGCGTGGAGCTCACCGAGCTCGATGTCATCACCCGCTTCAGCCTCGCCGTCCGCACCGCAACGGCTGACCGGGACCAGGTCATCGCGGCCCTGCGCGCCGACCTTGCCTGGCTCGAGGGCGGCCGACCGCGCGCCATACCAGCGGCACCGGCAGCGCCGCGACGAGCTCCGGCGGCACGCACGGGCGCAACGCGTACGACGGCAACTCGTACGACGGCTACCCGTACGACGGCAACGCGAGCGAGCAGCTCACGCACGACAGCCAAGAAAACCGCAGCCAAGAAGAGTGCGGCCAAGAAGAGCACCGCGAGGACGGCAAAGAAGGCCGCGGGCCGCCGTCGGCGCTGAGCTCAGACGACGTGCCGCCAGGCAGGGTCGGACTTGACCTTGTCGCGCAAGGCGACCCAGAACGGATCCTCCGCCGCCATGCCGACGCCCGGTGCACCGCAGATGTGCGCTCCCGGGTCGGCGATGACCGGCAGTGACGGAGCCTTGCGAGTCCGGCTGAAGTCCATCGACAACGCGATGTTGCGGGCAGCCGCGTCGCGCGGCGCGAGCGGCTTGAGGCCGTAGCGCCACTCGACGAGCTTCAGGATCGACGTGTGGTCGTGCGTGTGATGCTCGACGTGGCCGGGTCGCGAGAACGGCGACAGCACGAACGCCGGCACGCGGAACCCGGCCTGCCGGTGGTCGAACCCCTTGCTCGGCCGGTCGTCCGGCAGCACCGGTGGCCGGACGTGGTCGAAGAACCCTCCCCACTCGTCGTACGTCACGATGAGGACGGTCTTGGACCACAGCGGTGAGGTCGTGATCGCGTGCACGACCTCGGAGACCAGCGCCTGACCGCGATGGATGTCGGCGTGCGGATGGTCGTCGTTCGAGCCGCCCTGTCCCTCGCCGAGGAAGAACGGGTCGAGGTAGCTGTAGGCCGGCAGCGTGCCGCTCGCGGCCTGCGCATAGAAGCTCTCGAACGGTCTCGCGATCGGCACGTACTTCTGCCCCCACAACGCGAGGAACGGCAGGTCGCTGAAGTAGTAGTTCGCGGGCACACCCGCGTGCGACAACCGGTCCCAGATCGTCGGCAGCGTCGACTCGGTCATCGAGTTGTCGGTGCGGTCGGTGCGACCCGCGTGCGTGTAGAACCGGTTCGGATACGTCGAGGACAGGATCGAGCAGAACCAGCGGTCGTGCACTGTCGCCGCCTCGACGAAGTGCCGGTAGAACGGCAGGTCGTCGCGGGTGTAGTAGCCCAGCGCGAAGTCGTCGTTGAGTCCGCGGCGGAACCCGTCCATTTTTCCGCCGTCGAGCTGCAGCCGGCCGCCGGTGTAGCTGTGATCCGGATCGGCGAAGCCGCACCCCTGGCGTTCGGTGAGCCGGTGCGTCTTGTGCAGCTTGCCCTTGCTGTCCGGGTAGGACAGGCCGGCCTGCTTGCCGTCGGCGCCCGGCAACCAGCCGAGGAAGTGGTCGAACGAGCGGTTCTCCATGCACAGCACGACGATGTGCTCGATGCCGCTGTGGTTCGGATGCGGCAGCCGGCGGCGGGTAGTACCCGCCATGGCCGGCACACGGGTGGCGGCGGCGCCGGCGACCGTGCCGGCGGTGCCGAGCAGGAGTTGTCGTCGGGTCAACGGCGACATGAGTCAGCCTCTTTCGTCAGTGGCAGCGGGAGAAGAGGTCCGCGCCGAACGACCGGAGGCCGCTCGCCCCGGCGTAGCCAAGATGTCCGTGCCCGTCGCTGCCGCCCGTCCGCACCCCGAAGATGTCCTCGAGGCTGCGCAGCAGTGAGTAGTGGTTGTAGGCGTGGCTGTCCTTCTTGCCGCGCGCCACGCACTTGCCGATGACGATCGCCCCCACCCGGCCGCCGCCCAAGCCGTGGATGCCCGGCTGCGGGTCCGTCGGTCCGCCTTGCTCGCCGCAGCAACTGCTGGAGTCGCTGGTGGATGCCTCGTCCGTCGTGATGAACAGCAGACCGTTCTTGCGGAACGCGGGCGACGCCTCGATCCGCGGCACCCACACCGACAGGAAGTGGTCGACCGACGTGAGACCGCCGGCGCTCGACCCCTTCGCGTCCTTGCCCTTGCACGGTGCGTCGTGACCGTCGTCGCAGAGGTTCGGCGTGATGAAGGTGAAGTTGGCCGTTCGCGACGTACGACGGAGGTCGTGCCGCAATGAGGTGAGCGGTACGACGTTGCGGCTGCACGCCTTGGAGTCGATCAGTGAGTGGAAGTAG
>JAFAQI010000326.1 GCA_019246495.1 Frankiales bacterium
GTCCGCGGTTTGCTCGAGCGCCGTCACGCGTCCCGGCAAGACGATCGCGGCCAAGTCACCGGTGATCGTTCCGGGACCCGAGCCGACGTCCAGCACCGACAGACCGGCGTGCAGCTCAGGCAGCAGATAAGCAGCGGAGTTCTCTGCCGTCCGCCAGCGATGCGCGCGCAGAACGCTTTCGTGGTGGCCGTGGGTGTAGCCGGCGCCGGGCGAGCTCATGCTCCGCTCAGGCGGTCACGGGCGCGCGGCGGGTCGCCGATGCGGTGCCGACAGCGGCACGATCGGCCGAGGGCGCTTCCTCGAGCGAGGACAGGATCTTGCGTAGCAGCACGTTGAGCGACGCAAGCTCCTTGTCGTTGAGCACCTTCATCACGTCGCACTCTTTGGCTGCCTGCTCGGTGACGGCTTCGTCGATCTTCGCCTGGCCGGCCGGCGTCAGCTCGACCAGCACACCGCGACGATCGCGGGGGTCGCGGACGCGCTGCACGTAGCCCGCGGACTCCAGCCGGTCGAGCCGGTTGGTCATCGCACCCGAGGACAGCAGCAGCGCGCGGCTGAGGTCGCCCGCCGACATCCGGTTGTGGTCCGACCGGGTCGCGAGCCGCAGCAGCAGCTTGTACTCGCCATGGCTCAGCCCGTGCCGGGCGAGCGTCTCGTCAAAGGCGCGGGAGACGTGCTTGTCGATCGCGGCAACACGGTCGACCACGCCCTCGACATGAGGATCGATGGCGGCGAACCGCGAGCGGATATCGGCGATGCAGAAGTCGACCGAGTCCTCCATGGATGGACTATAACTCACGATGTCAAATCTCTTGACATCGAACTAATCTAGTGAGAGTATTTCGATGTCAAGAGAAATCGAGGAGGTCACCATGTACAACCCACTCGCCCTGGACGCCCAGCGAGTAAGCCAGGCCCGCCTCCGTCGCCGCGCGGAGCTGGACGGCCGACTCTCCGGTGACCGGCTCAGCACCGGTCGTCGGCGTCGTACCCGCTCTTCGCGTACTGCGTGAGGACGACGGGCCCGCCCGTGAAGCCGGCCGCGGCGCAGTTGGCCGCCGCGGTCGACAGCGAGCCGGTGCCCGCCACCCAGACCGGGGACGCGGCGAACTGCGTCCCCGTTCCGCCGGTGATCTGCTTCCACTGATAGCTGGTGGAGTAGACGCCAACCGTCCGTACGCCCGAGTCCGTCAGCGCTGCGATCTCGCCGGCTAGTTCCGCCCGATCGGCCGCCTGGGCCACCGCTGTCTGCCCGTACGCCGACTCGAGGGTCTCCCACGCGTTGCCGGTCTCGACGTCGAGCCACCACTGGTACGACGCCGGAGCGTTCGTCACCTTGGCCGCGTCGGCTAAGGAGTCCTTGGCGGCGTTCCAGCCGTAGTCGTAGGCACAACCTGTGCTGTTGCTTCCGTCGCAGACCTGAGGCGTCTGCTGGCCGGCCGGCCAGTGGCTCGAGTAGGTCGGGCCGGGGTTGCCGGTGTTGGCATAGAACGCCGGCGCATGACCGGTCGCATGCGTCGCCCAGGTCCACTCGGTGGCGAGGCACGGGTTGGCCGAGAGCACGATGCCGTTGTTGACGCCGACGATGCCGCTGTCGGCATTGCTCGGCAACGCGGCGCCGCACTGCGGGTAGGAGACGTCGTAGGTGACCGGAGCCGCCGGCGGCCTCGACGTATGGCCACCGGCGAACGCGCTGCCGGGAGCGAGGAGCCAGGCGGCGGTGGCAGCGAGGAGCAGTCGGCGGTGGCGCACGAGAGGGGACGCTAGCGGGGAAACCGGACACGCGGGCCGAAATCGCCGAATCGCCGAAGATGGCACGAGCGCCCGTGGATGCCTAGTCTCGGATGCGGAGAGGGAAGGAGAAGTGGTGGCGTTCGACATCGACACGTTCGTCGAAGACTGCCGCAGCGCCAACGCCGATCCGGACCCCCGCGCCGCGATCCGCGAGCTGCTGCTCGAGCGTCTGCGCACGTCCCGCGGCGACATTGCCGCCGCCCTCGGCACGGACGAAAGCGGCCTCAACGTCATCTACTCCGGCGAAGACCTCACGATCCTCAACGTCATCTGGGCACCGAAGATGACGATCTTTCCGCACGACCACCGCATGTGGGCGACGATCGGCATCTACGCCGGCGCCGAGGACAACCGCCTCTACAAGCGCGGTCCCGAGCGGCTTCAGCACGCCGGCGAACGCCAGCTGGACACCGGCGACGTCTTCGGTCTCGGCGCCGAGGCGATCCACGCCGTGCACAATCCGCGGTCCCGTCACACGGGTGCGATTCACATCTATGGCGGCGACTTCGTCAACCAGTCGCGCAGCCAGTGGGACCCCGACACGTTGCTCGAAGAGCCCTACGACATCGAGCAGGTGCAACGCGCGTTCGCCAAGGCGAACGAGGACTGGAAGGCGCAGCTCGGCCACGACGTCGACGAGTCGGTCGTCTAGCCCGGGTGCCCCGGACCAATTGCGGATTCTCCGCCCTAGAAGGCAGGCAATCCGCAATTGCCGGGGGTCGAGTTGCGGTGGCGTTCGTCGCGGCTCTGCTGGCGCTCACCGGCTGCACATCCGGCGGAACATCCCCGCCTAAGCCGCCGGGCCGGACCGGTCCTTCCGCCTCTAGCGCGACTCCCGCGCGTCGGCCGGCCGGCTTCCCCGCGTGGTTCGCCGCCAGCGTTGGAGGGCGGATCGAACTCCTGTCAGCGGATGACGGCCACCT
>JAFAQI010000327.1 GCA_019246495.1 Frankiales bacterium
CTCGAGGCTGGCCCTGCCACGCCCCCGAGCTGCGGGACACGACGCCCTCCCCGCCGTAGCGACAGAAGAGGCCACGGCTGTGCTGGACACGCGCGACGCCATCGACGTCGCAGCCGTGCCCGCTGACGTCGTACGCCGGGTCCTCCCCGTGCCGACCGGCCTTCCGCGAGACGTCGAACGCGACCTCGCCGCACTTGTCGGTGTCGCCGCGCCACCGCCGGCCGACCACGACACCGAGCTCGACGACGACCTGCATCACGACGCCGAGCCCAAAGGCGGCGGCCGGCCCGACTTCGCCCACCGGCTGCTGCGCGTGGCGGAGTTTGTCACGTTCGGCGCGTTCGTCCTCCTCGTCGCGTCCGCGATGCTCGCCGCCCGGTTCGGCGACGGCAGCCTGCACGTCCACGAGCTTCCGTTCGCGGGCTGGGGCCTCGGCGCCACCGTCAGCGCGCTCGCACTGGCAGCGCTGTCCGGCGACGCCTACGCCGAAGAGCTCCGGCCGACCCGCCGCCGCGTCATCAGCGGCCTGCTCATGCTTGCGTTGCTCGGCTGCGTCACGGGCGTCGTCGCCAACAGCGACGGTGTCGCCGGACCGGCCTGGGTGCTGTTCCTGCCGGTCGTCCTCGTCGCGGGCGCGGTCTCCGGTCCGACGCTCGGCCTGCTCGTTGGCGCGGGCGCGGCGGCCGGGGTCTACGTCGCCGCGGGGCTCTCCGACACCCTGACCGTCGCCGGCGTCGGCCGGCTCGTCGTCCTGCTGCCGGCGTTTCCGGCGGTCGGCTGGTCGGCCGGGGCCCTGGCTGGCCTCGCCCGCGCCGCGACGCTGGAGGCGCAGGACCGCCGGCACGCGCTCGAGAGCGACGTCCGCAGCATCTCCGCCGTGCTCGACCGGGTCGCGGCCGGCGACCTGTCCGTCGTGCCCGGCCCCGGCGAGCATGCCGACCCGGTCGCGACCAGCCTCGCGGTCGCCTTCGCCGACACCCTGCTCGCGCTGCGCCGTCTCGTCCGGCAGATGGACACCGTCTCCGACCAGCTCGCCTCCAGCTCGATCGACCTCGCTGGCGCGGCCGAGCAGGAAGCCGGCGCCGTCGAGACGCAGGTCGCTGCCGTCGCCGAGACCACGATGACCATCGAGCAGCTCGCGTCCACGGCGGCAACCATCGCGGAGACCGCCGTACGGGTCTCCCAGTTCGCCGGCAGCACCCGCCGCGACGTCGACGCCGGCGCGAGCGCCGTGGCCGACGCGACCGCCGCCATGGGACGGATCGCCGAAAGCGTCTCGCAGCTCGACGCCCGGGCCGAAGCCCTCGCCGAGCGGATCGCGCGCATCGCGCAAACGACTCACTCGATCGACGAGCTCGCCCGCCGCACGTCGGTCCTCGCCGTCAACGCGTCGATCGAAGCAGCGCGTGCCGGCGAGCACGGCAGCGGCTTCGGCACCGTCGCCGACGAGGTGCGGACGCTCGCCGCACGCGCGCGCGACGCGACTGCCCGCATCTCCGGCATCGTTGGCGAGCTCGAGGCCGAGGCTGCCGCGACGGCCGCGGCGAGCCACGACGGGCACGAGGCGGTCCAGGTCGGTACGGCGTTGCAGGAGGATGTCGTCGCGGCTCTCTCGCGCATCGCCGCGATGGTGGACCGTACGACGGCAGCCTCCCGCGAGATCACCGAGGCCACGCGCATGCAGCGGGTCGCCTCCGATGCGGTCGTGTCGGCGATGACCACCGTGACCGGCGCCAGCGACCGCTACCGCGCCGGCAGCCGCCGCCACGCCGAGGCCGCCGGACGGCTCCGCGACCTGGCCGAGGGCCTGCGTTCGGCGCTCGGGAGGTTCAAGGTCACATGACCAGAACCGACATTTCAATGGTGAGGGCGCATGGTCGGGTGGGCTGAGGACCCGGAGCTGCTCGCGACGTTCCGCGCAGAGGTCGAGGAACGCGTCGCGTCGCTGTCCGCTGGGCTCCTTCAGCTCGAGACCCATCCGTCGCCGCGCCAGGTTGTCGTCGGGATGTTCCGCGACGCGCACACCGTCAAGGGCTCCGCGCGCATGCTGGGCCTCACCGGCGTGCTCCAGGTCGCGCACCGCTGCGAGGACCTGCTCGGCGCGATCCGCGACGAACGACTGCCGGTACGCCGCGACCTCATCGACCTGCTTCTCGCCGCCTGCGACGGCATCGGCTCGGCGATGCCCGGTCTCGAGGACCCCGTGCCCGACGAGCACCTGACCGCGCTCGCCGATGCGCTCGACCGCGCGATCTCCGGCGAGGAGCCGGTCACCGTCCCGGTCTGGTCGCCTGTGGTCGTCGACGAGGACGACGCCGACGCAGACTCTCGGGCGTTCGATGACGACCGTCGGGCGTGGGCGACCGACTCGGTGCGGGTCGCTACGGCGAAGGTCTATGACCTGCTCGACGTCGTCGGCGAGGCGGAGCTCGATGCCCGCCGTGTCGAGCGCGCGACGAGCGACCTCGACGCTCTTGCCGCCGAGCACAACCGCCTCGTTCGCGCGTTGCGCGACGCGATGCCGGCGTCCGGCCCGTCGGCGGAGGTCGGCGTCGCGCTGGGCAGCCTCGTCGCTGTGGCCGACCAGCTGACTGCGTCGTCGCGTGACTTGCGCGAGTTGGTCGACGATGCCCGCGGCCGCCTCGCCGTCGTCCGCGACGGAGCCATGGGACTCGCGATGGTTCCGGTACGCCGGGTCGTCGCCGGCTTGCCCCGCGTCGTACGCGATGTCGCCGCCGCCAGTGGCAAGGACGTCCGGCTCGTCCTCACCGGTGAGGACGTCGAGCTGGACAAGCAGGTGCTCGACGGCGTCTCCGACGCTTTGAAGCATCTCGTCGTCAACGCCGTCGACCACGGTTGTGAAAGCCCGGCCGACCGGCTCGCCGTCGGCAAGCCGACACAGGCGACCGTCACCGTTGCGGCCCGCGCCGCCGGCGGGACGGTCGTGCTCGATGTCAGTGATGACGGCGCGGGCGTCGACGAGGACGCGTTGCGCGCGACCGCGATCGCTCGCGGTGTCCTGCCGGCCGACACGACGCTGAGCGGAAGTGCGCTGCTGCAGGTGCTGTTCCTGCCTGCGTTCTCCACGGCGAGCGAGGTCACCGAGACCTCCGGTCGCGGTGTGGGTCTCGACGTCGTCCGCGCTGCGGTCGAGTCACTCGGTGGCACGGTCGATCTGCGCACGACTCCGGGTGCGGGCACAACGTTCACATTGACGCTGCCGGTGACGCTCGGGGTGCTGCGCTGTCTCATCGCGCGGGTCGGTGGCGAACGTTACGCGTTGCCGGTGCCCGGAATCGTCGAGTCGATCTCGTTGAAGGACGCGACGGTTCACATGCTTGCCGGCAACCCGGTCGTCGTCCGGCACGGCGCGACGCTGCCGCTGCTCGACCTAGGCGCGGCGCTCGGCCTCACCGGGGAGCGGCAGGCGCGTGCCGCTGTCGTCGTCCGGCACGGTGACCGTCAGGTCGCGTGGGCGGTCGACCGGCTTGACGGCGAGCTCGAGCTCGTCGTCAAGGACCTCGGGCCGTTCCTCGGCCGGCTGCCGCTGGTGAGCGGCGCGACGATCGACGGCGACGGCACGGTGATCTGCCTCGTCGATCTGCGCGAGCTCAGCGGCGAGTCGTCGCCTGCCGCGGTCATGGCGACCGCCGAGCCGGAGCAGTCGGAGGCGGCGGTTCGCAAGCCGCGGGTGCTGGTGGTCGAGGACTCCGTCGGCGTACGTGAGCTCGAGCGGGTCATCCTCGAAGGCGCCGGCTACGAGGTCATCACCGCGGTCGACGGACTCGACGGTGCTGAGCGGCTGAAAGGTACGCCGACGGACCTCGTGGTGTCGGACGTCGAGATGCCAGGCATGGACGGCTTCGCGTTGACGCGGACGATCCGTCGTACGCGCGGCTGGGAGCAGGTGCCCGTCGTCATCATGACGTCGCGCGGCAGCGAAGACGACCAGAAGGCCGGGCTCGAAGCCGGTGCGAGTGCCTACCTGTTGAAGACCGAGTTCGACCAGAACCAGCTCGTCGAGACGGTCCGCCGTCTCGTCGGCCGTTGAGGAGTAGAGCCATGCCGACCGTTGTCATCGCCGACGACAGCCCGACGCTGCGCCGCATCGTCTCCTCGGTGCTGACCCGCGAGGGGTTCGAGGTCGTCCAGGCCGAAGACGGCGTCGAGGCCGTGCAGGCGGTGTTCCGCACGATGCCGGACGCGGTCGTCCTCGACGTGCAGATGCCCCGCGTCTCCGGCTATGTCGCTGCGCGATTGCTCAAGGACGACTGGCAGACCGCGGACATCCCGATCGTGCTGCTCACCTCGCTCGACGCCGCGAGCGACCGTTACTGGGGCGCGCAGACCGGTGCCGACCGCTACCTGACCAAGGACTTCCAGGCGCCGGAGCTCGTCGCGGCGGTGCGCGAGATGATCGCCGCCGCGGACGAGGCGCGCAACGGTGCGCCGGCCTTGTGCGCGGACCCGGTCGAGCTGACCGCAGACGACGTGCTGTCGCGGGTGTGTGACTTGCTCGACCGCAAGCTGTTCGAGACATCGGTCGCCGCTGACGTCACCGCGCTCGCTGCGACCGCGCACGGCTTCGAGCACACGGTCGCCGGCGTCCTCGACGTGTTGCGCCGCTTCGTCGACTACGACCTTGCGACCGTGCTGCTGCTCGACGAGCAGACCAGCTACGTCGCGGTCGCCAACGAGACGTCGCAGGTGCACTACACGGAGTTCATCACCGCGGCTGCCGATGCCACTTCGGCCGCTTCCGGTCAGGAGGTCGCGGTCGGTGCACTCGACGTGCGGCTCGCCGACCCGGAGTCGATGCTCGGTGAGGACGACGAGGCGCGGATGGCCACGTTCCTGTCGATGCCGTTGCGCGGACACGGTGGTCGCGTCATCGGTGTGCTCGCGCTGTCGAGCGGCACGAAGAACGCGTTCGGCGAGACGGCCTTGGCGACACTGCGGCTGATCGACGGACCGGCGGCCATCGTCATCGACAACGCGCGGCTGGCCGGCGTACACGCCTCCTGACGCAACGAGGTCAGCTGACCGTCCACGTCTGGCCGTCGGGGCCATCGGTCACTGCGACGCCGAGAGACGTGAGCTCGTCGCGCAAGGTGTCGGACGCGGCCCAGTCCTTCGCGGCCCGCGCCCGCTCGCGCCGCTGGAGCAGGTCCGCGGCGCCGTCCGGCAGCTCGGCCGCCATCACCGGTTTGCCGACGTCGCGAACGAGGTCGAGTCCGAGCACGCGGTCGACCCACGCGAAGGTCTCGAACTTCGCACCCGCGGGGACGGCGTCGTCCTTCTCGAGGTCGGCGAGCGCGACGAGAGCCGTCGGAGTGTCGAGGTCGTCTTCGAAGGCCTCGCGGAGCCGGCCGACGTAGTCCTCCGCCATCGCGGCGGACGGTGCCTCCGCCCACGCGGCCACCTTGGTCCGCCAGCGGCGCAGGCGGCGGTCGGCGCCGGCGATCGCGTCCCAGGTGAGGTTCATCTGCTGGCGGTAGCGGCCGGTCAGATAAAAGAGCCGGACCGCGAGCGGGTCGAAGCCGCGCTCGGCGACATCGCGCACGAGCACGACGTTGCCGGTCGACTTCGCCATCTTGCGTCCGTCGGCGAGCAGGTGCTCGCCATGCACCCAGTGCCGGACGACCTCGTGACCGACAGCGGACTCCGACTGCGCGCGTTCGTCCTCGTGATGCGGGAAGCGCAGATCGATGCCGCCGGTGTGGATGTCGAAGGTCTCGCCAAGATAGTGCAGCGACATCGCCGAGCACTCGATGTGCCAGCCCGGAAAGCCCGGGCCCCAGGCCGTGTCCCAGACCATCTGCCGGTTGGCTCCGGCCGACTTCCAGAGCGCCCAGTCGGCGTGGAACCGCTTGCCTGCGGACAGCTCGGCTGCGTCTTGCCGGTGCCCGGCGCGCAGGTCCTCCAGCCGGTTGCCGGAGATGGCGCCGTACGACGGAAAAGACCGGGCGTCGAAGTAGACCGAGCCGTCCGCGCCGACGTATGCGTGCTGCTTGTCCATCAACCGCGAGATGAGGTCGACGATCAGCTCAATGCACTCCGACGCGCGCGGATAGCGAGCCGCCGGCTTGATGTTCAGCGCCGCGCAGTCCTCGTGGAACTGCGCCTCATAGAACCGCGCGATCTCGAACGGGTCGCGATTCTCCTCGCGCGCAGCCAGCAACAGCTTGTCCTCGCCGGCAAGCTCGATCCCGGTGTCGTCGGCGAGATGGCCGACGTCGGTGATGTTCTGCACGAGTTCGACCGACCAGCCGTGCAACGTCTCCGCGCACCGGCTGATCAGGTCGCCGAGTACGAACGTCCGCAGGTTGCCGACGTGCTGCGAGCGGTAGACGGTCGGGCCGCAGGCATACATCGTCAACCGCCGGCTGCGTTCCGGACGGATCTCCTCGACGCGCCGCGTCCGGGTGTCGGTCAGGCGCATCGTCACACCCCTCAGGCTATGGCCATCTGACCGGGTTCTAAGCCGGTCAGCTGGCCATGCCCGCGTGTCAAGCGGCGGCGGCCTCGGCGGCCAACGCCAGCTGCCGTTGGCGGTGGCTGGCAACGCTGTCGGCGGTGAACACCGCGAGCGCGACCCAGACGAGGCCGAACCCGACGAGTCGCGTAGTCGTCACCGGCTCGTGTTGGATCAGTGCACCGACGAGGAACTGCAGCGTCGGGCTCAGGTAGAAGAAGACGCCCAGGCGGCTGAGCGGGACACTCGCCGCAGCGGCCGCGAAGAGCAACAACGGCACTGCGGTCACCACACCGGCGCTCGCGAGCATCAAGGCATGGGCCGGGGTCTGCGTGGTGAACGTCGCATCACCCACCGCGCTGCTCACGATGATGTAGACGATCGCCGCAGGCGCGAGCA
>JAFAQI010000331.1 GCA_019246495.1 Frankiales bacterium
GCCGTGGTGGCCGGCGACGCGCAACGTGTCGTCGTCCGCGTCGAACAGCAGAACGCCAGCCGCGTCCGCGTCGACCACGGACTGCGACGCGCGCGCGATCGCGCCCGCGACCTCGTGCCGGGAGTGCGCCCGATGCAAGGTGCTGGCGAGGCCGAGTAGTGCTTCAGCGGCGCGGCGCCGGTCCTCGGCGGCCGCGATCGCTGTCACCGCACTCAGCGCGGTCGCGGCGAGGCGGGCGTAGGCCTCGAGCAGCTCCCGCTCGTGCTCCAGGAACGGGTAGCGGGCGAACGCCGCGAGATGCCCGTAGGAGCGCGCCGCCGTTCGCACCTCGACGACCGACGCGTAACTCTCGGCTCCGGAGTCGACCGGCTGACCGGCCACCAGTGCGTCGGCGACGCGCTGCGCACGGTCCGCGTCGAACCCGTCGTACCGCACGCGCACCGGTTCGGACGGATCCAGTCGGGCCGCCAGGACGAACCGTTCCGCACTGACGGCGGAACCCGCCCGCGATGCGATCGCGTCGAGGACCTCGTCGACCTCGGTCGAGGCGACGAGGTCCGCGAGCGTGTCCTGCAACTGGTGCAACCGCGTCAACAAAGCGTCAGCGGGCAACGCCGGCTTGCCGCGACCGAAGACTCGGCGCCGCCGGCGCCACCGCATCTCGTAGATGCACTCGGGGGCACCGCGCACCTGACAGCGGTCGTGCACGATGTGCGCCGCCGGCAGCCCGAACAACGCAGGCGCCTGGGTGAGCAGGCCGAGGGCGTAATCGCAGTCGAAGTGACTGAGGACGAAGCCTTCCTTGATGCGGTAACGAATGACCGCCGAGGAACGCGACACTTGCTCGGCGTGCATCTCCCCCGCGGTCGAGAACTTCGCGTTGGCACGCGGGATCAGCCGCAGCAGCGACGAGGGTGAACCCATGAGGCCGAGGGCCACCTTGACCGTGGACCCCACGCTGGACTCGAGCACGGTCTCGCCGACGAGACGGGCGATGTCGTCGCGGCCGGTGACAGCTGCGGCGCCCGCGAAAAGCGCGATCTTCTCGTCGTACGACGACCAGACCGCCTCGTTCTCGAGCATGGCGAGGGGACGCGTCTCGCCGGCGAGCTCCAGCATGCGCTCCACGGCAGCTTCGCCGTGATGCGTGCGGACGTACTCGACGATGAGGCGCATCGTGAAGCCGGCTGTCTCCCGACGCTCCTGCACACACCCTCCCTCTCGACTGCCTCGGGACCGGGGAGAGACGGCTTGAGCCGATCGGGTGAGATGCATCCGGTCGGCTTGTGACGACTCACCCGTTCGGGGGTCGCACCGGAGCAAACGACACAAGGCCGGCGACCGCGCCGTTGCGGGCGAGCGGGCAGATCAGAGGGCGGTGCGAAGCTCCCAAAGCAACGGGAAGAAGCGGAGGTCGCGCCGGCTGCGCAGATAGGTCGCGCCGGTCGATCCCCCGGTGCCGGTCTTGTAGCCGATCTGCCGCTCGACAACCGTCGCGTGCAAGGCCCGCCACTGCGCGCAGAGCTCGTCGTGCGACAGCAGACCCTCGGCGACGTCCCACAGATCCCCGTACGCCGCGCGATCGCGGGCGATGGCGACGAGCGATGCCGTGATCGCCTCGTCCGACTCGGTGGCGAGACCGCGGCCGCGCAGCGCCGCGCAGAACCCGTCCCACAGCGACGGCTCGTCGAGACGCCGGTGCAGTCGCCCGCGCTCGTCCTCGGTGGCGGCACGCAGCCGGTTGAGGAAGGCAGCGTCCTTCAAGCCGGACAGGAACTCGAGCTCCCGGAACTGTACGGACTGGAAGCCTGACGCCGGAGACAGCAGCGACCGGAAGTCGAGAAAGTCCTGCGGCGTCATCGTCTCGAGCACAGGCAGCTGCGCGATGAGCACCTGCTCGACCTGCTCGACGCGACGAAGCAGATGCCGAGCCGTCCACATCGCCGAGGTGGCCTCGTCGCCGCGCGGATCCTGGGACTCCGCGGCCAACAGCAGGTCGCGCACCGTGGTCAGCTCGTGCAGGAGCAGCTTGAACCACAGCTCGTAGACCTGGTGGATGGTGATGAACAGCAGTTCGTCGTGCGCCGCTCGGCCATCCGCGCCGGCCTTCGACTGCGGCTCCTGCTGCCGGAGCAGCACGTCGAGCTTGAGGTAGTCGCCGTAGGAGAGCAGGCCGCCCTCTTCACCGAAGTGGCGCGCGCTGCCGCCGGCATCCGTCACGTGAGCGACCCTATGACCGCTCGGCCGTCAGAGCGTCAGACCCGCCACCGTGGAGATGTTGGCGCGCGCGTGCTCCGCGGAGCGCACCCGGTTGCGCCCCTCGCGCTTTCCGGCGTAGAGGGCCTGGTCGGCAGCTTCCAGCAGGGCGTTGGCGTCGATGCCGTCATACGGGTACGTCGCGACTCCGGCCGAGGCAGTCACCGGCACATCCGTCACGGCCTCTTCGACGGCACGCCGCAGGCGTTCGGCGACCTGCAGGGCGAGTGCCGAGGAGCAGCCCGGCAAGACCGCCGCGAACTCCTCGCCGCCGTAGCGGGCGATGGTGTCGTACTCGCGGCCGCATTCCTTCAGCGCGGTCGCGATCTGCCGCAGCACGGTGTCACCGACGACGTGGCCGTAGGTGTCGTTGAGCGCCTTGAAGTGGTCGATGTCGAGCAGCACGATTGACAGCCGGCCGTCGGTGCGGGCCGCGCGGGTGAGCTCACGGTCCAGCGAGCGGTCGAACGAGCGGCGGTTGGCGAGCTCGGTGAGGCCGTCGGTCACCGCCATCTGCTGCATGCGCTCGAGCAGGTTGGCGTTGCGCATGGCCAGCGCGGCGTGGCCGGCGAAGCGCTCCGTCGTTGCGACGATGCGCCGCTCGATGCGTCCGCCCGAGCGCTCGCCGGTTTCCGCGACCAGGACACCGACCACGGCGTCGGCGACGAGCGGAACGACCGCCACATTGTGCGCGTCTGGCATCAACGCGGTCAGCCACGGGTCGACAGCCGAGTCCAGGTCGCGCACCAGCAGGGTGCGGCGGTCCTGGTGTGATGTCGCGAGCACCGAGCCCGCACCGAGGCCGAAGTCCGTGACTCGCGCGTCGACCAGGTTGCGGAACGTCAGCAGTCGCGGAGACGTACCGTCGACGACCTCGAACAGCGCCATTCGCTGGAAGCCGAAGGTGTCCGCCAAGGTGTCGAGCAGGACGTCGCCTACCCCGAGCGGATCGTTCGCGTCCTCGAGCGACCGGCCCATCTGGGCGAGCTGCTCGAGCTCGTAACGGCGCCGGCGGAGCTCTCGCTCGTTGACGGCGGCGAGTGTCGAGATCGTGAGCGTGAGGATCCACAGCGCGACGATGAACGCGATGATCCGATACCACTCGAGCGTGGACGAATCACCGGTGATGAAGTTCGCCC
>JAFAQI010000004.1 GCA_019246495.1 Frankiales bacterium
GTTGCCCTGCATCGCGAACACGTCGCGGTCGCCCGGGCCGGTGCCGGTCGTGCCGCCCGCCCAGGCATGGCAGCCGGTGCCGGTGAACGTCGCCGCGCCGCCGTGGGCGTCGACGACGCCGGCCTGCCGCTGCTCGCGCAGCTCGTCCGCGGCGGTCAGCGCGTCGAGCGTCTCCTGCGCCGACTTTCCGTCGCGGAGATGGGCCACGCCGTCGGGGCGGTAGGCGAGGTTGGCGTAGGACTGGGTCGCGATGGCGCCGACGCCCGCGGCGGCAGCTGGTACGGCGGCGCCGACCGCGAGGAACTTGCTCGCGACCGCGACACCCCACGCCTCGCCATCGGTCGCCACGATCGAGAACGTCACTCGAGGGAGGCTAACCGGCGCTACGTAGGCTCCCCGTCATGCGTATCGGGGTGCTGACGGGTGGCGGCGACTGTCCGGGTCTCAACGCGGTCATCCGCGCGGTGGTTCGCAAGGGCGAGGGCGTCTACGGCCACGACTTCGTCGGGTTCCGGGACGGCTGGAAGGGACCGCTCGAAGGCGTGACGATGCCGCTCGACATCGCGGCGACCCGCGGCATCCTGCCGCGCGGCGGCACGATCCTCGGTTCGTCGCGGACGAACCCGCTCAAGGTGGACGGGGGAGTCGACCGCATCACCGCCAACCTCGCGTCGCTCGGCGTCGACGCGCTCATCGCGATTGGCGGTGAGGACACCCTCGGTGTGGCGACCGCTCTGGCGGCGGGAGGGCTGCCCGTTGTCGGCGTACCGAAGACCATCGACAACGACCTCGGCGCGACGGACTACACGTTCGGCTTCGACACTGCGGTGCAGATCGCGGTCGACGCGATCGACCGGCTACATACGACCGCGGAGTCGCACCATCGCGTGCTGATCGTCGAGGTGATGGGTCGGCATGCGGGGTGGATCGCCTTGCACAGCGGGCTCGCCGGCGGCGCGAACGTGATCCTCATCCCGGAACGGCCATTCGACATCGAGCAGGTCTGCGACTACATCGAGCACCGGTTCGCGTCGCACTACTCGCCGATCGTCGTCGTCGCCGAGGGCGCGACGCCGGCCGAGGGGACGATGGCGTTGGCGGCGGGCGAGCTGGATGCGTTCGGCCACGTCAGGCTCGGCGGCATCGGCTCCGTGCTGGCGAACGAGATCGAGACGCGGACCGGCAAGGAGGCGCGCGCGACTGTGCTCGGTCACGTGCAACGTGGCGGTACGCCGACGGCGTACGACCGGGTGCTTGCCACGCGCTTCGGCCTGCATGCGATCGACGCGGTGCACGAGGGGGAGTCGGGCGTGATGGTGGCGCTGCGCGGCACCGACATCGTGCGCGTGCCGCTGCAAGACGCGACCCGCGACCTCAAGACCGTCCCGCTCGAGCGCTACGCGGAAGTAGAAGTCTTCTTCGGCTGAGCCCAGCGAGCGGCTGGGCTAGTTGGGGCTGGTCAGCGACAGGTCGTCGGCGTTGAAGCTTTGGTTGGCGGAGATCACGGCGTAGAGGGCGAACGCGAGCTGGTCGTTGGCCCGCGCCGCGACCAGACTTTGGCTCATCTGTTGCCAGCCCGTCGACGACGCGACGAGCGTGATGGCTTTGTCCGTGACGAGTGTTCCGCCGCTCCACTCGCGTAACCGCATGATGATCTTCTGACCGACGAACGTCGGGCGAACCCACGCGCTCTGCGTGTAGGTCGTGCCGGCGACGGTCTTCTGCACCCAGCGCGGGTTGTCGTTGAAACCGCTCTGGAGGTTGGTCGCTCCGGTGGTCGCCGCCACCTTGATGCTTGCCACACCGGTGTGCGCGGGTGTCGTGGTGTCGCGGGTGACCGTCACGTAAGGGCTCGGACCGTAGTGGCCGGTCCAGCCCGAGAGGTCGCTCTCGACGCTGGGATTGAGCACCCACTGCGTCGTCGGTGGGACGATCGTGTCGGTGTCGCTCGCGACGCAGCTGCTGCCGGGGTTGCTGCACGTGTTGTCGCCGGTAGAGGCTTGTGCCGTGACGGTCATCGACGTTGCTCCAGCCGCGGGCTGCACGGTGAGCTGATGTGTCACGGGCGTGCCGCCGGTGAGCGAGTCGACCGGCCAGCTGACTGACGTCCCGGAGGGGTCGATCGTGCCGCCCGGGGCCGCGGTGATCGCCGCACCGGCCGGTACGACGGCGCTGACCGTCCCGCTGGTCGACGTGCCGGCGACGGGATCGTTCGCCGTGACCGTGTAGGTGCTGGACTGCCCTTGCGGCAGGCTCGTCACGCCATCGCTGATCGCGGTCGTGACGGTCGGCTGCGGAGTCGAGTTGGGGTTGTGCGTGAACGTCATCGTCGTCAACACGCTGCCGTAGGTGCACGGCTGCTTCGGCGACGGCGTGTAGACCGGCCCGCAGAGGATGTCCACCTGCAACGTGTGCGCGGTCGCGTCGTACAGGCCCCGCAGGATGGACGGGTGCACGGTGCGGAACACGGAGTTGGGGTCGGGAGTCGCGTCGTAGGTGACTTGGCTCTGACCGCCGCCGCCGTCGGTGATGTTGACGAGCCCGTTGATCGGAGCGAACACCTCGTCGCCGTGCACGTGGTGCGCGACGTTGAGCACGTACTTGCCCGTCGGGTTGCCTGCCGAAGGGCTGTAGCTCTGCGCGAGCGCCGTGAGGGCGGTGCGCACGTCGGCCGACACGGAAGCGGAGACGCTCGAGTAACCGGGGCGGTGGCCGTAGGTGACGACGAAGTCGATCGTCGGGTCGGCCTGCGCGGTGCTCATCAGACTGGCGGCCTTCGCCCTCCAGTCGGCAATCGCGCCAGACCATGGCTCCGGCATGGAGATGAACATGACGTGACCGGCGACGAACCAGCCCCAGTCCTCGCCAAGGCAGGTGTTGGCCGTCGCGGAGGTCTCCCATGCGCAGCCCGGGGCGCTCAGCTGCTTGACCGTGTCGTTGGGCACTGTCTGAGCATTGGTGACGTAGCTGCGGCCCTTGTAGTTGAGCATGCTGTCGCGCACGGCGCCCGGCCGCGACTCCGCGTTGGGGGAGCCGTACTCGTGGTTGCCCCAGACCGGCTGGAACGCCGAGCCGGCCGACCAGACCTGCTGGTCGTTGTAGTACTGGTGCACGGCGCCGGGGCCGCACTCGTTTTCGTAGGAGATGTCGCCGCCGTGCGTGACGAACGCCGGTGACTGGGCGGCGATCAGGCTCTGCGTCTGCGCGAGCCACGGACTGCACAACGTCGAGCCGGTGTCGCCGACGTCGACCCAGGTGAAGTTGCCGGTCGGCGTCGTCGTGAACGTGTGATCGAGCCCGGACACGCCGATCTGGTAGTGGTAAGTGGTTCCGGGCTGAAGGCCCGTGAGCTTGACCTCCATGAAAGGGCCGGTCGTGTCGACCGGCGTCACCGCGGACGGAGCCGCGACTGCCTGGCTGCCGTACGTCGAGTCGAGCCCGTAGCTCAGCGTCGTCTCGCCTCCGTGCCAGTCGAAGACGACGCTGTCGGGGGTCTCACCGTAGGAGTAGTGGATCTCGTCGACCGTGTCGGCCGCCCGGGCCGACGGTCCTACG
>JAFAQI010000511.1 GCA_019246495.1 Frankiales bacterium
ATCGCCTGTGTCTCGGCCGCGTCCATGCCGGCACTGCGCGCAGCCTGCTGCTTCAGCGGCAGCTCGCGCAGCATCAACGCGAGCACGATGCCGATCGCAGCGAACGGCACCGCGGACAGGAAGACGATGTGCAGCGCGTGGCTGAACGCGTTGAGGTAGTGCGCCTGCACCTGCGCAGGCAGGTGACGCAGCTGCGCCGGCGTCAGGTGCGTCGCTGAGCCGGTCGAGTGGAAGCCATACTTCGCCAGCCCGGCGGCGAGCCGGTTCGCGAAGATGGTGCCGAACACCGCGAGACCGACGGAACCGCCGATCGACCGGAAGAACGTCGCGGCCGAGGTCGCCGTACCCAGCTCCTTGTAGGTCACCGAGTTCTGTACGGCGAGGACCATCACCTGCATCGTCAGACCGAGACCGGCACCGACGACAGCCATGAAGATCGCCGCGAGCCAGTAGGGCGTCGACACGGTCAGATGCGACAGCAGGTAGATGCCCGACGTGATGAGGATCGTGCCGGCGATCGGATAGGCGCGGTAGCTACCGGTCTTGCTGATGCGCCGTCCGCTCCACACCGACATCGTCAGGACGAGAGCCATGATCGGCACCATCTGCAGACCCGACGTCGTCGCGCCCGCACCGCACACGGTCTGCAGGAACAGCGGCAGGAACGTGATCGCGCCGAACATCGAGAAGCCGACGATGCCGCCGGCCATCGACGCGACACGGAAGATCGGCGAGCGGAACAGGTAGAGCGGGATGATCGGTTCGGTCGCCCGCTGCTCAACCGCGATGAACACCGCCAGCAGCACCGCACTCGCCGCGAACAGGCCGAGGATCACGCCGGAACTCCAGGCGTACGACGTGCCACCCCAGCTCAGCGCGAGGATCAACGCACTCACACCGGCGCCGAGAAGTGCCGCGCCGAGATAGTCGATCGAGTGCTTGACGCGCACACTGCGCGACGGCAACGCGATCGCGACGATGCCGAGCGCGACCGCACCGATCGGCAGGTTGATGTAGAAGACCCAGCGCCAGCTGAGGTGGTCGGTGAACAGACCGCCAACGAGCGGACCGGCGACGCTCGACACCGCGAACACCGAGCCGATGAGGCCCATGTAACGACCTCGTTCGCGCGGCGACACGACGGCACCGATGATCGCCTGCGCACCGACGATGAGACCGCCGGCGCCGAGCCCCTGGATCGCGCGGAAGCCAATGAGCTCCGGCAGGTTCTGCGACAGCCCGGACAGCGCGGAGCCGATCAGGAAGATGACGATCGACGCCTGGAAGAACAGCTTGCGGCCGTAGAGGTCGCCGAGCTTGCCCCACAACGGCGTCGACACCGTCGACGCAAGCAGGTACGACGTCACCACCCACGACAGGTGTGACAGACCGCCCAGCTCACCGACGATCGTCGGCAGCGCCGTCGCGACGATCGTCTGGTCGAGCGCGGCCAAGAGCATGCCGGACATCAACCCGGCGAAGACCAGCCACAACTGCTTCTTGCTCAGGGTGAAAGCGGGGCCGGCAGCCGGGGGCATGGGCTGCTCCTGCGTCATCGGAGGTTCTCCTCGAGGTCGTCGGAAGGTTCGGTCTCGTCGAGCTCAGCCGCGAGCACGGTCAGGCCGCGGATGAACGCCTGCTGCTCGTCGGGCTCGAGCCGGCGCATCGCCCGCTGGAGCGGCTGAAGCCGGGACTGGAGCAGCGCCTGGATCGTCGCGGCGTGGGCCGGCGCGATCGTGACGAACGTACGGCGCCGGTCGACCGCGTCGGTGGATCGCTCGACCAGTCCCCAGTCGGCAAGCTCGGTGACCAGCTGGCTCGTAGTCGCGAGCGAGACCGACAGCCGGTCAGCCAGCTCGCTCATGCTGAGCGGTCCCCCCAGGCCGAGCAGCACCAGCGCGCCGATGTGCCGCGGCGCCGGCGTCACGCCCTGCATCGCGGCATCGAGCTCCGCACTCGCCGGCAACGGCCGGCGACGCAGCCGCTTGATGACGCCCACGAGCGCCAGGAACAGCTCGGTGACGTCGGCGGACAGCGCCTCGGGGGCAGCGGTCGATCGGCGGCTCACGTCCCCAGAGTAGATGCTTTGGTTGTCCAAAGCAAATTGTTTGCCCGGCCAAACCATCCCCGCATCCGGGCAACCGGGGTAAGCCCGGCCTGGCGCCGCCGCGACCGTCCGTTCGGGCCATTTCGCCGTGATGCCTCAACACGACCACGGATCGCGACGACGGTTAGGACATGGCCCCCATCCCCCTCGCCGTGGCTGCCGCGCGGGCTGACCATCGCCGCCACCCGGCCGCGGTCGTCGCCGCGGCCCTGGTGGCCGTCGCGATCGTGGCGGGACTTGTGCCGCTCGCCGTGCCGGCCGGAGCCTCGACCGGCACGTCGCGGGC
>JAFAQI010000411.1 GCA_019246495.1 Frankiales bacterium
GATGCCTTCGGCGGCCGCGACGGCTTCCTCGAGACTCGTCACGCCGAACTCGAGATGCACCTGCTTCGCGACCCCGGGCGCGGGCCAGGTCGGTGGCTGGTGGTTGTCGACGCGTTGTGTGGTGATGGTCCCGCCGGGCGTGCGCACGGCGACGAAGTTGTCGGCCGCGAAGATGATTTCGCCGTCGGTCAGCGCGGCGTAGAACTCGGCCAGCGCTCGCGGGTCGTCGCAGTCGAGCGACGTCGCGCCGAGTCGGGCGATGGCCATCGGGCCGCTATCGCCGCGGGAGCTTGGGGCCGGTGACGCCCCAGTAGATGAGCCGCACCATCGCTTCGCGCACCTCGTCGAAGCGGATGTCCCACGCCTCGAAGCCGCCGCGATGACCAGCGAGGTTGACGAGCATGCCGACCAGCGCGCCGGCCATCGCCATCGGCTCGACACCGCTCTCGCGTGAGCTGCCCTGCAACTCGGCGATCTCGGCGGCGAGCGACTTCGTCATCGAGTTGAGCATCAACACGCGCTGGTGCCGGAAGCGCTTGTCGCCTTCGGTCGACAGCAGGTCGACGACCCGCAACGTCGCGCGGTGGTCCCGCCAGAACTCGAGTACGCCGTCGACGAGCCGCTCCGCACTGCTGACGCCGGCCGCGCCCTTCCACTGCTGCCCCGTGATGAGCTTCGCGAGCAGCCGGCCTTCCTCGACCGCCTGCTCCGCGACGGCGAGCAGGATCGCCTCGATGTCGACGAAGTATTGGTAGAACGTCGCCGGCGACGTTCCCGCTGCGCGCGTGATGTCGGTGACCTTGAGATCCCGGTACGGCGTCGACGCGAGCAGGTCGATCGTGCAGTCCAGCAGCCGCTGCCGGGTCGCCAGTCCCCGCCGCCCCGGCACCCGGCCGTCGACGGCACGCAAAGGTGACGCAGCGTCAGAAAGGGACATCGCTTGATGCTAACGCGCTGACGCGAGCGCCGTGTGGACGTGTCATGGGCCGTCGCTCTCGTCGCGCAGCGCCAGGAAGGTCGGACGCTCGCCGCCCCCGTCGATCCGCAGGTCGGCCCCCGTGACGAACGCGGCGGCGGGTGAGGCCAGGAAAAGGCAGGCCGCCGCCACGTCCTCCGGCCGCACCAGGCGCTTCATCGGAACGGCCTCCGCGATCGCGGCCCGTGCGGCCTCGTCGCCGTAGTGCGCGGCGCTGTCGTCGGTCTCGAGGTAGCCAACCGTGATCGCGTTGACCCGCACCCGCGGCGCCCACTCCATGGCAAGCGATCGCGTGAGGTTGGCGAGTCCGGCTTTGGCCGCGCCGTACGCCGCAGTGCCCGGCGACGGCCGTTGGCCGGAGAGCGAGCCGATGTTGATGATCAGGCCGCCGCTGCGCTGCTCCTGCATCACGGCGTTGGCGCGCTGGGCGACGTAGAACGGCGCGAGCAGGTTGAGCGCGACGATCTTCTCGACGAAGCGTGGCGAGACGGTGGCGGAGTCGGCGGGCGGTGAGCCGCCGGCGTTGTTGACGACGACGTCGAGCCTCCCGCAGTGCTCCACCGCCGCGTTGACCACGGCCGCCGCGTGACCGGGGTCGCGCAGGTCGGCAGCGACGAAGTGGACGCCGTCCGGCAACTCGGCCGTTGGAGCGTTGCGCGCGCACACGACGACGGCCGCACCAGCGGCGCGAAAGGCGGTCGCCAGGCCGAGGCCGAGACCCTTCGTGCCGCCCGTGATGAGGACGCCGTGGCCGGCGAGGTCGGTCGGCGGTTGGCCTGTCGTCACGCGTATATGGTGACAGCCGAATCTGACGGAGTGTCAGATGTGGTCGGACACCGCGGGATCGAAGGCCTGATGGGCATCAGTACGAGCATCAGCGAGCACGTCGCCGAGATCGTCGTCGACGTGCCGCCGGTCAACGCGCTGACCGTCGCGCAGTGGTTCGAGCTGGCGGACGCTCTGCGCGCGGCCGGGGCGAATGACGACGTCCGCGCGGTGGTGTTGGCCGCCGACGGAAAAGGCTTCAACGCGGGCGTCGACATCAAGGAGATGCAGTCCACCGAGGGATTCACCGCGCTGGTCGGTGCCAACCGGGGGTGCTTCGCCGCCTTCGCCGCGGTCTATGAGTGCGCGGTGCCGGTCATCGCCGCGGTGCACGGGTTCTGCCTCGGCGGCGGCATCGGTCTTGTCGGCAACGCCGACGTCATCATCGCGTCGGACGACGCCACGTTTGGGCTGCCCGAGGTGAAGCAGGGTGCGCTCGGCGCGGCGACTCATCTCGCGCGTCTCGTCCCGCAGCATCGGATGCGGCACATGGTCTACACCGCGGAACGGGCAACTGCGCAGGAGCTCGCGTCGTACGGAAGTGTGCTGCGCATCGTGCCGCGCGACGAGCTCCGGGCCGCGGCGCGCGAGGTGGCATTGCAGATCGCGTCGGTCGACCCCGTCGTCATGCGCGCGGCGAAGGAATCGCTGAACGGCATCGACCCGGTCGACGTACGCCGGTCCTACCGGTTCGAGCAGGGGTTCACATTCGAGCTCAACCTCACCGGCGCCAGTGACAAGGCGCGCGACGCGTTCGTCGACCGGCGCGACCAGTGGAACCGTGATGGCTGACAAGCGGACGACGATCGAGGAGGTCGTCGGCGAGTTGCGCGACGGCATGACGATCGGCATCGGCGGCTGGGGGTCACGGCGCAAGCCGATGGCGCTCGTGCGCGCGATCGCGCGGTCGCCGTTGCGCGACCTGACGTTGGTGTCCTACGGCGGGCCAGACGTCGGCATCCTGTGTGCGCTGGGCAAGGTGCGCAAGGTCGTGTTCGCGTTCGTGTCGCTGGACTCGATCCCGCTCGAGCCGCACTTCCGCAACGCGATGCAGACCGGTGCGGTCGAGACGTTGCAGCTCGACGAGGGCATGTTCCTGCTCGGGCTGCAAGCCGCCGCCTGGCGGGTGCCGTTCCTGCCGACGCGAGTCGGTCTCGGCTCGGATGTCGTGGCGCGGCAGGACGAGATCCACACGGTGATCTCGCCGTACGCCGATCCGGACACCGGCGAGACGGATGAGCTCGTCGCGATGCCGGCGCTGCGGCTCGACGTTGCCCTCGTGCACCAGAACCGCGCCGATGCGAGTGGCAACGCGCAGTTCCTCGGACCGGACCTCTACTTCGACGACCTCATGTGCCAGGCGGCGAAGCGCTCCTTCGTCACCTGCGAGCGGATCGTCGACACCGGCGACTTGCTCAAGGAAGGAACGCACCACACGCTGCGGATCAGCCGGCTCTGGACGGACGGTGTTGTCGAGACACCGAACGGCGCGCACTTCACGTCGTGCGTGCCTGACTACGAGCGCGACGAGGCGTTCCAGCGCTCCTACGCCGCGAGCGCGAAGTCGCCGGAGGCGTGGGCCGAGTGGCGGACAGCGTGGCTGGACCTCGACGAGGACGGCTACCAGCAGAAAGTGACCACCGGATGACGTCCGTGGCGACCGACGTTCGGCGGGCGGACGTGTGCTGCGTCGCGATCGCCGAGTGCTTCCGCGGCGACGGCGAGATCGTCGCCAACCCGATCGGCACGATCCCGCGGATCGGCGGCCTGCTGGCGCGGTTGTCGTTCGAGCCGGACCTCGTGATGACCGACGGCGAGGCGATGTTCACCAACGCCGACGGTGCCGTCGAGGCATGGAATCCTTATCGCTCGATGTTCGACGTCGTCTGGTCGGGTCGTCGGCATGTCATCATGGGCGGCAGCCAGATCGACGCGTTCGGCAACCAGAACTTCGCCGCGATCGGCGACATGAAGAAGCCAAAGGCGCAGCTGCTCGGCTTCCGCGGCGCTCCCGGCAACACGGTCAACAACGTGACGTCCTACTGGGTGCCCAACCACAACCCGCGGGTGTTCGTGGACCGCGTCGACGTCGTGACCGGGGTCGGCTACGACGCCGCAGCTGCCGCCGGCCCGGCCGCCACTCGCTTCCACTCGCTGCGGCACGTCGTCACGAACCTTGCGGTGCTCGACTTTGCTACGCCGGACCATCGCCTGCGGCTGCGCTCGGTGCATCCCGGCGTGACGGTGGACGATGTCGTCGCGGCGACCGGCTTTGCGCTCGTCGTACCGGACGAAGTCCCGACATCGCGCACCCCGGCGCCGGAGGAGCTCGCGTTGCTGGAGCGGCTCGACCCGGACGGCGAGCGGTTCGCGGAAGTCCCCGATGCCTGACGCGCCAAAGTTCGGGGCGCGGCTCACTGAGCTCTTCGGTTGTCGATATCCGATCGTCCAGACCGGCATGGGCTGGGTCGCGACGCCGCAGCTCGCTGCCGCTACCTCGGCGGCGGGCGGGCTCGGCATCCTCGCCGCCGCCACCATGTCCCTCGACGAGCTGCGCCGCGCCGTCAAGGAGGTGCGCGAGCGCACGGACGCACCGTTCGGCGTCAACATGCGCGCCGACCAGAGCGACGTCGTCGAGCGGGTCGACCTGCTCATCCGCGAAGGCGTCCGAGTCGCGTCGTTCGCGATGGCCCCGAAGCAGGACCTCATCGCGCGGTTGCACGACGGCGGCGTACTCGTCATGCCGTCGATCGGCGCGAAGCGGCATGCCGAGAAGGTCGCCGCTTGGGGTGTCGACGCGGTGCTCGTGCAAGGCGGCGAAGGCGGCGGGCACACCGGCGCCGTGCCGACCAGCCTGCTGCTGCCGCAGGTCGTCGACACCGTCGACGTGCCGGTCGTCGCGGCCGGCGGTTACTTCGACGGCCGCGGCCTCGTCGCTGCGCTCGCCTACGGCGCGAGTGGCATCGCGATGGGCACCCGCTTCCTGCTGACGCAGGACAGCCCGGTGCCGGAGTCGGTTAAGCGCTTCTACCTCGCCAAGTCCGTGACCGACACCGTCGTCACCCGTCAGGTCGACGGGGTGCCGCACCGCGTGCTGCGCACCGATCTCGTCGAGTCGCTCGAAGCCGCGGCCGCACCGCGCCGGATGTCAGGTGCGGTCCGCAGCGCCGTGCAGTTCAAGAAGATGTCCGGTACGCCGTGGCGGGCGATCGTCCGCGAGGGTCTGGCGATGCGCAAGTCGCAGGAGCTGTCCTGGTCGCAGGTGCTCATGGCGGCCAACACACCGATGCTGCTGCGCGCGGCGATGGTCGACGGCCGCGACGACCTCGGGGTGATGGCAAGCGGTCAGGTCGTCGGGCTCATCGACGACCTGCCCACCTGCGCGGAGCTGATCGAGCGCATCATGAGCGAGGCGACCGAGACACTCGCGAGGTTGACTCAGCCCGGCGCGACGAACATCGAGTAGTCGGGACCGCGGCGCAGCGAGTGGCCGCCGTCGAGGTCGATCACGGCGCCGGTGAGCCACGCCGACTCGTCGCCGAGGAGAAAGCGCACGAGGTTGGCGACGTCCTCCGGCTCACCCAGCCGGCCGAGCGGTGTGTTGTCGACGTAGCTCGCGTAGATCGCGCTGTCCCGCGGGATCGCCTGCATGAGCTCGGTCGCGACGAACCCCGGCCGAACCGCGTTGCACCGGACACGCTCGGCGCCGTACTCGTCGGCCGCGGTCCGCACCAGTTGCTCGATGCCGGCCTTCGCTGCGGGGTAGGCGCCGAAGAACCGGTGAGTCAGGTGACCGGCGATCGACGACACCGCGACGAGCGAGCCGCCGCCGACCGCGACCGCGCGCGGCAGCACGTGTTTGAACGTCAGGAACGTCCCGACCAGGTTGAGGTCGAGCACGCGTCGGAAGTCGTCCGCGGACTGCCGCGCGATCGGCGCGAGCCCGCCGCCGCCACCGGCGTTGGCGACGCAACCGTCGAGCCGGCCGAGCGGCTCGGCGGCCCGCGCGACTGCGGCCGCGACGTCGTCCTCGACCGTCACGTCGGCGACGACGTGGGCGACCGTGCCAGGGCTGCCCGCAGCGCCGATCGCCTCGCCGATCCGGTCTGCGGCAGCGGCGAGCTTGTCCGGCGTACGGCCGCAGATCGTCACGGTCGCGCCGTCGACGGCGAGCCGCTCCGCGCAGGCCCGCCCGATGCCGGTGCCGCCGCCGGTGACGAGGTAGGCGCGCCCCTGGAGTCCGCTCATGGAGCAGGAGGGTAGTAGTTTCTGACGTCGTGTCAGATTCGGCCGGGCGACCGGCACTCGACCTGCTCGACGGACCGTCCTACGTCGACGGCGCCTACGAGCGCTACGCGTGGTTCCGCGACAACGAGCCGGTCGCCTGGGACGAGGTCAACGAGCTCTGGGGCATTTTCCGGCACGCCGACATCGTCGAGGTCGAGACGCGCGACGACGTGTTCATCAGCAGCGACCGGACCAAAGGCGGCTACCGGCCCAACATCCCAGCCGACCCGGCGATCATCGGTCTCGACAACCCGCTGCACTCCAAGCGGCGCAAGCTCGTCAGCCGACGCTTCACTCCGCGCGCCGTCGCCTCGCGCGAGGAACGCGTCCGCGAGGTCGTCGTCGACCTCATCGACTCGGCCTTGTCGCGCGGGCAGGTCGACGCGGTCGCCGATCTCGCGGCGCCGCTGCCGGCGCGAATGATCGGTTGGCTCCTTGGCTTTCCCGAGGACATGTGGCCGCGGCTGCGCGACTGGTCAGAACGCACGATCATGCTCGGCGGCGGCCCGCGCTACATGAACGACGACGGCATCGCGGCGTTCGTCGAATTCATGGACGCGGCGACGACCTTGTACGGCGAGAAGCAGCAATGTCCGGCCGACGACACCATGTCGACCTGGGTGTCGGCCGAGATCGACGGCGTGCCGCTCGACCAGCGCGAAGTGCTGAGCGACTGCCTGCTGCTGCTCGACGGTGGAGCCGAGACGACGCGCACGGTCATCGCCCGATCGATCCTCGAGCTGGCCGCGCGGCCGGACCAGTGGGCGCTGCTGCGCGACGGCGCGGACGTCGCGGTCGCGACGGAGGAGTTCATCCGCTGGGTGTCGCCGATCCACAACATGTGCCGGGTCGCGACACGCGACTACGACCTCGGCGGCGTAACGATCCGCGCCGGCCAACAGGTGGTGCTGATGTATGGCTCGGCCAACCGCGATCCGCGGCACTTCGACGAGCCGGAGCGCTTCGACGTGACCCGCCGGCCGAACGACCACATCGCCTTCGGCCTAGGTACGCACTTCTGCCTTGGCGCCGGTCTGGCGAGGCTCGAGATCCGCGTCTTCTTCGAGGAGTCCGTCAAGCGGGTCGCGACGGTCGCCGTCGTACGGGGGTCGGTCGAGGAGATGCCCAACGCGTTCGTCTACGGTTTGCGGTCCGCGCTGGTGGACCTCACCCCCGCCTGACCCGGCGAGAGGCTCAGCGCCAGGCGAAGACCGGCTGCTCGAGCTCGTCCACCCGCGTGACCCGGCCG
>JAFAQI010000414.1 GCA_019246495.1 Frankiales bacterium
CCGCGTCGAAGGCGGCGTACACCTTGCGGTAGTCGTGCCCACCGCGCGGGAGCTGGCGGATGTCGTCGTCGCTGAGGTGCTCGACCATCTTGCGCAGCCGCGGGTCACGGCCGAAGAAGTCGTCGCGGATGAACTCGCCGTCGCTGACGGAGTACTTCTGGAACTGGCCGTCCGGCGTCGTGTTCATGACGTTGACGAGCACGCCGTCGGTGTCGCGGGCGAGCAGCTCGTCCCACTCCCGGCCCCAGATCACCTTGATGACGTGCCAGCCGGCGCCGCGGAAGTAGGACTCCAGCTCCTGGATGATCTTCCCGTTGCCGCGCACCGGCCCGTCGAGACGCTGCAGGTTGCAGTTGACGATGAACGTCAGGTTGTCGAGCTCCTCGCGGGCGGCGACACCGAGTGCGCCGAGTGACTCGACCTCGTCCATCTCGCCGTCGCCGAGGAACGCCCACACGTGCGAGCGCGACGTGTCCTTGATCTGCCGGTCGTGCAGGTAGCGGTTGAACCGTGCCTGATAGATCGCCTGCAGCGGCGACAGGCCCATCGAGACGGTGGGGAACTCCCAGAAGTCCGGCATGAGTCGCGGGTGTGGGTACGACGGCAGCCCGTGCGGCGCTTGCGAGATCTCCTGGCGGAAGCCGTCGAGGTGCTGCTCGGTCAGCCGGCCCTCGAGGAATGACCGTGCATAGATGCCGGGCGAGCCGTGACCCTGGATGAACACCTGGTCGCCGGACTCACCGCCCTCCTTGCCGCGGAAGAAGTGGTTGAAGCCGACCTCATAGAGGCTCGCGCTCGATGCATACGTCGCGATGTGCCCGCCGACGTTGGTCAGCGTGTTGGCGCGGCTGACCATGACCGCCGCGTTCCACCGGATGTAGGCGCGGATCCGGCGCTCGACGAACTCGTCGCCCGGGAACCACGGCTCGGCCTCGGCCGGGATCGTGTTGACGTAGTCGCTGGAGCGGAGCGCCGGGACACCGACCTGCTTCTCCCGCGCGCGTTCGAGCAGCTTGAGCATGAGGAACCGGGCGCGGCGCGGACCGGACGAGTCGATGACCGCGTCGAGCGACTCGACCCACTCCTGCGTCTCCTGCGGGTCGACGTCCGGGATCTGGCTCGGCAGCCCGTCGCTGATCACCGAGTAGCGGCTGCGTCCCTGCGGCATGCCCTCAACCTACGCTTCTGACGCGACTTGTCAGACTCTCGTCGGGCTATGGCCCGCTCACGTTCTGACAAGTCGGGAGAGGCCGTGGACACGACGACCGTCGAGGTCCGGACCGGTGGTCGCGAGTGCGTCGTCGACATCACGGCGGCGTGCCAGTGCTGGGCGAGGGACGCGGGCGGCGACGGGCTGCTGCACGTGTTCGTGCCGCATGCGACCGCCGGCATCGCGATCATCGAAACCGGCAGCGGCTCGGACGACGACCTGCTGTCCGCGCTGCGCGAGCTGCTGCCCCCTGACGACCGGTGGCGGCACGCTCACGGCTCGGCCGGTCACGGTCGTTCGCACGTCTTGCCGGCGCTCGTCCCGCCGTACGCCACCGTGCCGGTCGTCGACGGTCGCCTTGCGCTGGGCACGTGGCAGTCGATCTGCCTGGTCGACCTCAACGTGGACAACCACGAGCGGACAGTGCGGCTCTCGCTACTGCGCGGTTGACCTTCCGTTTTGGTGATGGCGCAGGGCGACGTGGTCCTCCTCGCCGGCCGGGTCGGCGTGGACGAGTGCTCCGGTCAGCCGCGGTACGCCGTGCAGCAACCGGTGCTCCGCGTCGACGGCGATGCGATGCCCCTCGACGACTGAGAGGTCCGCATCGACGACAACCGTGCACTCCGCGCGCAGCTGGTGACCGATCCACCGGACGCGCGTGACGCCGATTGCCGAGACCCCCGGCGTTGCCAGCAACAGGTCGTCGATCTGATGCACGAGATGCGGGTCGACGGCGTCCATGAGCCGCCGGTAGACGTCGCGCGCGGCGGTGCGGAGAACGAGCAGGATCGCCACGGTGATGACGAGACCGACGGCCGGGTCGGCCCAGCGCCAACCGAGAGCCGTGCCGCCGGCGCCGGCCACCACGGCCAGCGACGTCAGCGCGTCGGTGCGCGCGTGCAACCCGTCGGCGACGAGTGCGGCGGAACCGATCTCGCGGCCGACCTTGATGCGGTAGCGCGCGACGATCTCGTTGGCCGCGAACCCGACGACGCCCGCAACGGCGACCGTCCACAAATGCGTGATGTGCGCGTGGCGGACGAGACGATGCACGGCCTCGTACGCCGCGAACGCGCTCGACCCGGCCACGAGCAGAACGATGACGACACCGGCGAGATCCTCGGCGCGACCGAAGCCATACGTGTAGCGCCGGGTCGGCGCGCGGCGGCCGAGCCAGAACGCGACGCCGAGGGGCACCGCGGTGAACGCGTCCGCCGCGTTGTGCAACGTGTCGCCGAGCAACGCGACCGATCCCGACAACGCGGCGACGACGGCTTCGATCGCGGCGGCGACGAGCAACACGAGCAGCGAGACGACCAGCGCGCGGGGTCCGCGGTCGCTCGACTCGAGTGCGCTGTCGACGGCCAGCACGGCGTCGTGGCTGTGCGGAGTGATGGCGTGCCGCAGCCGGGAGAGCAGCGACGGATGCGGCTCATGGTCGTGGTGCTCGTG
>JAFAQI010000546.1 GCA_019246495.1 Frankiales bacterium
CTCCGCGCGATAAATGCGATGGCCGAATCCCATCAGCCGCTCGCCGCGGTCGAGCACCTGCTTGACGTAGCGCTCGGCATCGCCCTCGCGCTCGATCGCCTCGAGCATCTGGAGGACGCGCGAGGGGGCCCCGCCGTGGAGTGGTCCTGAGAGAGCGCCGACCGCCGCGGACAGCGCCGCTGCGACGTCGGCGCCCGTCGAGGCGATGACGCGCGCGGTGAACGTCGACGCGTTCATGCCGTGCTCGGCCGCGGAGACGAAGTAGGCGTCGACTGCCTTCGTGTGCTGTGGGTCCGGCTCGCCGCGCCAGCGCACCATGAACCGCTCGACGACGGTCTCGCACTCGTCGATGCGCTTCTGCGGGACCATCGGCTGGCCGAGGCCGCGCGCCGACTGCGCGACGAACGACATCGCGGTCACCGAGCAGCGGGCGAGGTCGTCGCGCGCCTGCGCGTCGTCGATGTCGAGCAACTGCTCCAGACCCCACGCGGGTGCGAGCGTCGCGAGAGCGCTCTGCACGTCGACGCGGATGTCACCCGAGTGCACGGGCACCGGGAACGGCTCCGCCGGAGGCAGGCCCGGCGCGAACCGGCCGTCCACGAGCAGACCCCACACGTTGCCGTAGGAGATGCGGCCGACGAGGTCCTCGATGTCGACGCCGCGATAGCGCAGCGCGGAGCCCTCCTTGTCCGGCTCGGCGATCTCGGTCTCAAAGGCGACGACGCCTTCCAGGCCGGGCTTGAAGACCGTCTCGTCCGCCATCGCGGCGCTCCTTCGTTGTCCGTTTCGACGCACTCATTGTCGTACGACGACCCCCCGGCAGGGAAACGGGGGATGCTCGCGCCGGAAGTGTGGCCGGTTGACCTCCCTAGAAGGAGGTCTACCGGCCATCAGGATTGAATCGTCTGCGATGGACGAGGTCGATCTCGCGCGGCTGCGGCGCGAATACGAGGCCAACGGCCTGGCGGAGTCGATGCTGCCGGCCGAGCCGCTGCCGCTGTTCCGCGCGTGGTTGCACGACGCCCACAATGCGGCCCTGGCCGAGGTCAACGCGATGGTCGTGTCGACCGTCGGCGACGACGGCCGGCCCAGCAGCCGGATGGTGCTCTGCAAGGTCGCGGACGACCGGGGCTTCACGTTCTTCACCAACTACCGCTCCCGCAAGGCTGGTGAGATCGCGAGCCATCCGCAGGTGAGCCTGCTGTTTCCGTGGCATCCGCTCGGCCGGCAGGTCCGCGTCGAGGGCGTCGCGGAGCGTGTCGACCCGGCCGAGTCCGCGGCCTACTTCAGCAGCCGGCCGCGCGGTGCGCAGCTCTCCGCGCTCGCCAGCCGGCAGTCGGCGGAGGTCGCCGATCGCGCGACGCTCGAGGCCCGGGTGCACGAGCTCTCGGAGCGGTACGCCGATGACGTTCCGCCGCCGGACTTCTGGGGAGGCATCCGCGTCGTCCCCGACACGATCGAGTTCTGGCAAGGGCGCCGCGACCGGTTGCACGACCGGCTCGTCTATCGCCGGGAGCCAGCGGGGTCGTGGTCCGTCGTACGACTCCAGCCATGACCGTGACGCACGAGGACGGCCCCGCCGAGGAGCCGCCGCCTGCGGATGCGCGGCTTGGCGGCAGGCCGCCGCTCTGGCGGCGGATCGTCGCGGACACCACGCCGTTGCGGGAGAGCCCGGACTACCGGCGCTGGTGGTTCGGCTACTCGGTGTCGTTCACCGGGACGCAGCTGACGCAGTTCGCGATCCCGCTGCAGGTCTACCTGATCACCCGCTCGTCGCTCGCCGTGGGTCTCGTCGGTCTTGTCGTGTTCCTGCCACTGGTGACGATGGGCCTGCTCGGTGGCGCGATCGCGGATGCGACCGACCGCCGTCGCCTGACATTGCTGACGAGCTCCGTCCTGCTGTTGCTCTCGATCGTCCTCACGGTGCAGGCGGCAGCGCACTCGCGGCAGCTGTGGCTGCTCTATGTCGTCGCCGGTGTGCAGGGTGCGTTCGCGTCGGTCGACTCCTCGGCCCGCGGCGCGATCCTGCCGCGACTTGTTCGTCGCGAGCTGCTGCCATCCGCCAACGCGCTGGGCCAACTCGGCTTCCAGACCGGGTTGTCCGTCGGGCCGTTGCTCGGCGGGCTGCTTGTCGGGTCGCTGGGTTTCGCATGGGCCTACGGACTCGACGCGCTGTCGTTCGCCGCCGTCCTCTACGCGATCTGGCGGCTGCCCCCGCAGCTTCCCGAACATCACGGCAGCGATGACGCACCGCGCGCCGGTCTCGCGTCCGTCGCCGAGGGCCTGCGCTTTCTCGGGCCACGCAAGAACCTGCTGATGACGTTCCTGGTCGACATCAACGCCATGGTGTTCGGCATGCCACGCGCGTTGTTTCCCGCGATCGGTACGACGTGGTTCCACGGCGGTGCCGGCACGGTCGGTCTGCTTGCGGCCGCTCCGTCACTCGGTGCCTTGGTCGGCGCGATCACCTCCGGCTGGGCGCGGCGCATCAACCGGCAGGGGTTCGCCGTACTCGTCTCCGTCGCCATCTGGGGCGGGTCGATCGCGCTGTTCGGTTTCACCCGCGCGCTCTGGCTGGCGCTGGTGCTGCTCGGCATCGCCGGCGCGGCCGACATGGTCAGCGCGATCTTCCGCAACACGATCCTGCAAGTGGCGACACCCGATGCACTGCGCGGGCGGTTGCAAGGCGTGTTCATCGTCGTCGTCACCGGCGGCCCGCGCCTCGGTGACGTCGAGGCCGGTGCTGTTGCCAACGCGTTCGGCTCGGCGGTGTCGGTCGTCTCCGGCGGTGTCGCGTGCGTTGCCGGCGTTGCATTGCTCGCCGCGGCGTTTCCGTCGTTCGCTCGTTACGACGGCCGCCACCCGACGCCGTAGCCGGGGCGAGCGGGAGCGGCGTAGGTTGCCGAAGCATGAGCGCCGCGGAGTTCGTGCCGGCGACGGCGGACCTCGACGGGTTGCGCAAGGCGGCCGCGAACTGCCGCGGCTGCCATCTGCACGAGAACGCGACGCAGACCGTCTTCAGCAAGGGCGCGGTGAGCGCGCGGGTCGTGCTGGTCGGCGAACAGCCCGGTGATGTCGAGGACCGGCGCGGCGAGCCGTTCGTCGGTCCGGCCGGCAAGCTGCTCGACCGCGCGATCGCCGACGCGGGCCTCGACCCGGCGCAGACCTACACCACCAACGCCGTGAAGCATTTCAAGTTCCGACCGGCGCCGGGCGGTAAGCGGCGCATCCACGCGACACCGGACGCGGTCGAGATCGGCGCCTGCCGGCCCTGGCTCGTGGCGGAGTTCGCGCTGCTCGACCCGGAGGTCGTCGTCGCGCTCGGCGCTACCGCCGGCAAGGCGCTGTTCGGTCCGTCGTTCCGCGTGACGAAGTCCCGCGGCGTGCTGCTGCCGTGGCCGGCGTCGGCGGCCCGGCCGGAGGAGTTCGAGCGCGACGAGGACGGTACGACGGGGGCCGCCGTCGCCCTGGGCACGATCCACCCCTCCGCCGTCCTCCGGGCCGACGACCGGGACGCCGCCTACGCCGGGCTCGTCGCCGATCTGACGGTCGCCGCCAAGGCCCTCGCCGGCTGACGGCGTGTGGACGAGGCTGCCGCCGGGCAGCCCAGCCATGGCACGATGGGAAGCAGCCGGACGATTCAGGACAACACCGGGTCATCCGATACATAACGTTCGGAGGCCCGCCCAGCCCCAGGTCCGCCTCGTCACCTGCGGCGGCGAGCCTCGTTGCACTTCATGGGAAGAGGAACGGGAAGAGGAGAGGAGCCTCGGTGCCACGGTTCACAGCGCTCGGCCCGCGCCTCCGCCTCACCACGCCCATCACCATCACGACGGCGCTCGTCCTGACTGCGGCCACCGGCGCCAGCGCGCTCACCCTCCGCCTCGGCGACGCCCATCACGGATCGCCCGCCATCTCGGCCGGCGCCGCCCACCAGCCCGGTGCGACTCCGCACCGCCTCGCTCTGCCCGCTGCTCCGGCGCCCGCAGCGTTGCCGCCGAGCGCCGTCAGCTCCGCGTCCGACCTGGCCCCCGCCGCGACCCTCGTGCCGCGGCCGAAGCGGCTGATCGAGGCGACGCTGCTCGTCACCGCTCGCCACCCGCTGTCTGCCGGTGTACTGCATCGACTCCGTCACATCAGCGGCGTCCAGGCGACCCAGACCGTCTCTGCCGGACACGCGCGCATCGACGGCCACTTCGCCAAGGTCATCGGTGTCGACCCGGCTCGCTTCCGCGCGTGGACGCCGAAGCTGACAGCGCACTCGCAGCCGCTGTGGCAGAGCATCGCCCGCGGTGAGCTCACCGCTTCCTTCGACATGGGTCACCAGGCCCGGCTGCCACTCGGCGCCACCGTCGCAGTCCACGGCGCGCACCGCGCGATGGTCCGCGTCGGGGCGTTCGCGTCCGTCGGCATGGCGGGCGTCGACGCTGTCCTCGCGCAGACCCAGGCCGCGCGCATCGGGCTGCGGCAACGCAGCGGCCTCATCATCAGCGCGCCGCACGCTGACGTGCTCAGCGTCCGCCGCGCCGCGCTCGACATCGCCGGCAGCCAGGCGCACGTGTCGTTGCTCCGCGAGGTCATCGTCATCCGCGACGCCGGCGAGTTCCTGACCCGCGCGCAGATCAACACTGTGCTTCAGACCGCTGCGCACCAGGTCGGCAAGCCCTACGTCTGGGGCGCCGCCGGACCTGACTCGTTCGACTGCTCGGGCCTCGTGCAGTGGTCGTTCGCGCACGCCGGCATCTATCTGCCGCGCGTCTCCCAGCAGCAGTGGTTCGCCGGACCGCACATCTCCTACGCCAACGCATTGCCGGGCGACCTGTTGTTCTGGCACTACGACCCGACCGATCCTGCGGACATCGACCACGTCGCGATCTACGCCGGCAACGGCATGATGCTCGTCGCACCGCACACCGGGCTCAACGTCGAATACGTCCCCGTCGCGATGAACAGTGCGTTCGCCGGCGTCGTACGCGTCGACCCCGGCATGGCCTCGCAGGTCGGCTAGGCACTCGCGCCGGTCCCGGTTCGCGTCGCGTCAGCCGAACCGGCGGGCGAGCCGTTCGTAGAGACCCGGCGCCGCGCCACGCACCGCGATCGGAAGACGAAACCAGGGCGGCACGACGAGGCGGTCGTCGCCGCGTTCGACGGCGCGGACGATCGCCTTCGCCACGCGCTCCGGCGGCTGCGGGCGCGGGCGTTCCCGTTGGTACGCCGCACCGCGGTCGTCGAAGAAGCCGGTGTCGACGACGCCCGGCAGCACGGTGGACACGGTCACGCCGTTGCCCCGCACTTCCTGGCGTAGCGCACCGGCGAAGGCTTCAAGTGCCGCCTTGCTCGCGGAGTAGACCGACTCGTGCGGCACCAGCAGGATGCCGGCGATCGACGTCACGAAGACGAGCGCGCCGCGACGCTGTTCGAGCATCGACGGCAACGCCGCGCGCGCCAGCAACATCGGCGCGCGGACGTTCGTCGCGACGAGGTCGTCGATGCGCTCGGTCGACATCTCCGCGACGTCGCCGTAGTGACCGATGCCTGCGTTGGCCACGACGGCGTCGAGCCGGCCGTGCCGTCGTACGGCGATGTCCATCGCGAGCCTTGCGTGGTCGGGATCGCGCACGTCCGCGACGAGTGGCGTTGCTCCAGTCTCGGCGGTGATCGCCTCGATCTCGTCCGCCCGGTGGCCGAGGGCGACAACGGTCGCTCCGCGACGGACGAGCAGCCGGGTCGTCGCCGCGCCGATGCCACGTCCGGCGCCGGTCACGACGGCGACGGCGCCGGTCAGCTGCACCCGGCCATTGTCGCCGGTCTGGTCAGGCGGAGGCGTTGCCGACCGCGAGCACCGTCGTCGGTTTCGTCGGGAGGATGCCGGCGGGTTCGAGGCTGACGGCGAACGCCGCGGTGTCGGCGTAGCTTGCCGCGAGCGTGGCGTTGCTGCCGGCGTTCGCGCCGGTGAACGTCCCCGTCTCGACCAGCCGGGGCCGGCCGGCGCGCGGCATCTGCCACAGCGCGAAGACGTGCCCGCTCGGCGGTGCCGACATCGCGAGCGGCCACATCTTCGCATGGTCACCGGACACGACGACGGCAGCGCGGGTCTTGCTGGTCGAGTCGTCGAGGCGCACGACGTGACAACCGGTCATGTGCTCGCAACGGTTCACCGCGGCGTGCGCGGCGGCGAGTTCCGATGAACTTCCGCTGCCGCCCGACGAGAGCTGCCAGGCGGCGAGGCCGCCGCCGGTGAGCAGGATGACGCCGGCTGCAGCGCCGAGCAGGCGGGCCGACCGGGCGCGCCGTCGATCCCGCGCGGCCGTGAGCGACGGCACCGTGGGGCGGGCGTTGCCGATGACGCTGTCGCGCAGGCTGCTCCAGCTCGGAGGCGCGCTCTCGTCAACCGGATCGGCGGCGGTCGCGAGCGCGCCGAGCTGGGCCGCGACGAGCTCGTGCTCGCCTAGCTCCGCCCGGCACACCGCGCACGTCGCCAGGTGTTCGGCGAACGCGGCTTCCTCGTCCGGCTCGAGCGCGTGCAGTGCATGTCCAGCGGCGAGCTCCGCCCAGCGCTCGTGGTCGTCGTACGGCGTGCTCACTCGACTCGTCCTTCGTCCGGGCGCGTCTCCGAGACGCCTCCCAAGTGTTCGCGAAGTCGCCGCATCGCGGTCAGGGTGCGGCTCTTCACCGTTCCGAGCGGCAGTCCGGTGAGGTCTGCGATCTCGGTCTGCGTGTAGCCGCCGTAGTAGGCGAGGAGGACGACCTCGCGCTGCTCGGCGGGGAGAAGCTTCAGCGCCTCGCGGGTGCGGGCGGCGCGCATCCGCGCCCAGACCTCGTCGTCCGGCGCCGGACCTGCGGCCGCGAGCTCGATCAGCGCTTGCTCGGACGCGAGCCGCTTGCGGCGGCTGCCTTCCTTGCGAACGGAGTCGACGGCTTTGTGATGGGTGATGGACAGCAGCCAGGTGCTGACGGCGCCACGGCGCGGGTCGTAGCCACTGCCGTTCCAGAGTGCGAGGAAGACCTGCTGTACGACGTCCTCGGCCAGCTGGGTGTCGTCGAGGATGCGACGGGCCAGCGCGAAGCAGGCGCCGCCGTAGCGTTGGTAGATCAGCTCGATGGCCGCCTCGTCGCCGGCGGCCACCCGTTCAAGCAGCGCGGCGTCCTCGAGGGCGGCGGGGCTCACCTGCCCACTCTCGCGCAGACTGCGTCGATCGGCCATGTGAGGTGTTCGCAGCAGCCGCCTCGGCGGATCGACCTGGGCCTCAGAAGGTGACGACCGAGCGCAGGACTTCGCCGCGGTGCATCTTGTCGAACGCCGCCTCGACGTCGTCTAGGCCGATGGTTTCGGACACGAACTTGTCGAGCGGCAGCCGACCTTGGCGGTGCAGGTCGATGAGCATCGGGAAGTCTCGCGACGGGAGGCAGTCGCCGTACCAGCTGCTCTTGACCGACCCGCCACGTCCGAACACGTCGATGAGCGGCAGCTCGAGCTTCATGTCGGGAGTCGGTACGCCGACGAGCACCACGCGGCCGGCGAGATCGCGTGCATAGAACGCCTGTGTGAAGGTCTCGACCCGGCCGACCGCGTCGATGACGACGTCGGCACCGAAGCCGTCGGTGAGCTCGCGGATCGCCTCGACGACGTCGCCTGTGCCGGCGTTGACGGTGTGGGTCGCGCCGAACCCGCGAGCCCACTCGAGCTTGCGGTCGTCGACGTCGACCGCAATGACGGTGCGCGCGCCGGCGAACGAGGCACCGAGGATCGCGGCGTCGCCGACTCCGCCGCAGCCGATGACGGCGACGGTCTCGCCGCGCCGAACCGATGCCGTGTTGAGCGCTGCGCCCAGCCCGGCCATGACGCCACAGCCGAGCAGCCCGGCGACCTGCGCGGGCACCGCGGCGTCGACCTTCGTGCACTGGCCTGCGGCGACGAGGGTGAGCTCAGCGAAGGCGCCGATGCCGAGCGCGGGGGACAGCGCCGTGCCGTCGGCGAGGGTCATCTTCTGCTGGGCGTTGAAGGTGGAGAAGCAGTACCACGGCTCGCCGCGTGAGCAGGCCCGGCACTGTCCGCAGACGGCGCGCCAGTTGAGGATCACGAAGTCACCGGGCGCGACGTCGGCCACGCCGTCGCCGACCCGCTCGACGACACCCGCGGCCTCGTGCCCGAGCAGGAACGGGAAGTCGTCGTTGATGCCGCCGTCGCGGTAGTGCAGGTCGGTGTGGCAGACCCCGCACGCCTGGACCCGCACGAGCGCCTCGCCGGGCGCCGGGGCGGGCACGACGACGGTCGTGACCTCGACCGGAGCGCCCTTCGCGCGGGCGATCACTCCGCGGACTTCGTTGGCCATGCCCGCTCCGTCCGCCGTACCCGTGAGTTGTCAGAACGTCGCTGGGCTATAGGCCCGCGACGTTCTGACAAGTCTTATCGCGGAAGATCCCCGTGCCGCACGCCTTCCGGCGCTAGTTTGGCCGTTGGGGGAAGGCTTCCGGCGCTGCTCTGGTTGACCAGTGTCGGGGGCAAATCGACACGAAACGGGGAGACGTGCGCGGGCAGCAGGGGGAGCGGGGGCACAACGCCGTCGGCGTCGTGTTCGCGCGCGTCGGCGCTGGTGTCGGCGAGCATCGCGAGATCGTCGCGGTCGTCGTCGCGCTCTTCGCGTCGTTGCTCGCGCTGCGCGGCTGGCGAGCCTCGGCACACGGTGACGTCGAGGTCGGCGTCGGCCTGCTCCTGATCGCTCGAGCCGTCGCCATCGGCCGGCCGCTGGTGCGCGCCAACATCGCGTGGAGCCTGGCGCTCGTGGTCCTCGCCCGCTTCGCGAGTACGACGGGGCACTCGGCATCGTCATGGGCCTTCGTCATTGGAGCCGGGGCGGTGGCTGGCTTTCCGCGTCGCGCGCCCGGAGCTTCCGACGCCGAGGACCGCCGGCATGTCTGGGCGCTGGTGGACCGGACGCCGGGCGACACGCTGGCGCCGTTCGCGATGCGCACCGACAAGGCCTATGTCTTCACCCCGGACCGCACTGCCGCCGTCGCCTACCGCGTGCGGTTCGGCGTGGCCATCGCGTCCGGTGATCCGGTGGGCAGCCCGATGGCCCGGGAAGCGGCCGTCGACGCGTTCATCGAGCACGCGGAAGCAAACGGATGGCGCACCGCAGTGCTTGGCGCGAGCGACCGCATGGTCGAGGTGTGGCGGGCTCGCGGGTTGCGAGCGGTGCCGATCGGCCGCGACGTCATCATCGACGTCGGCCGGTTCTCCCTCGACGGCCGCGCGTTCCGCAATTTGCGGCAGGCCGTGCAGCGGACCCGCAACGCCGGTGTGACCACCGAGATCGTCCCCGAGCGGAGCCTCACCGCGGACCTGCGTGCTGAGCTCGAGCAGGTCATGCGCCGGACCGGCAAGGGCGAGCAGTCGCGCGGCTTCGCGATGATCCTCGACCACGTGCTCGACGGCACCCATCCCGGCACCTTCATCGCCCTGGCGCGCGACCGCGACGGTCAGGTGGTGGCATTCCAGCGTTACGCCACTGCGGACGGTGGCCGTGACCTGTCCCTCGACGTGCCGTGGCGCATCCCCGGCGCGCCCAACGGTGTCGACGAGCGACTCATCGTCGACGTCGTCTCCTGGGCATCGGAAGGCCGAGCCGGACAGGTGTCACTGGCTTTCGCAGCGTTTCCCGAGCTGTTCTCCGCGACTGAGCGTTCGCTGCCGTTGCAGGCGGCGTACCGCGCGGTCCGGCTCCTCGACCGCTTCATCAAGCTGGAGTCGCTCTACCGGTTCGTGCGCAAGTTCCACTCGTTCGGGTCGCAGCGCTTCATCGCGTTGCGGCCGATGCAGGTGGTGTGGGTCGCGCTGGCCGCGCTGACCCTCGAGTTCGGTACGACGGCCAAGCGCCAGCGCTAGCCGTCTCAGTCCGCTGCCGGCCCGGTCGCGTATTCCACGGCGACCGCCGGATCGCCGTTCGGTTGTTCGGCCAGGCGGATGAGCAATGCGCCGAGGTCGGCACGGGACACCCGGCCCATCGGACGCTGCGGCGAGGTCGTTGGTCTGAGCTGCCCGCGGCTAGGACGACCGGTCAGAGGTCCGGGCAGCACGAGGGTGCAGTCGACGCGGCTGGCGCGGATCAGATCCTCGCTCCTGCGCTTGTCGCCGGCGGTTCGACGTAACAACGTCGCCCCGACCGCTCGGAGCGGCAGCGGAGCGGGCAACGCCGTACTCAATCCGAGTGCCGACACGACCACCAGACGATGTACGCCGGATGCCTCCATCGCGGGCAGGATGTTCGCCATCGCCGAGGTCAGCAGATTGTCATCGAGCGGAGATCGGGGACCGAGCGCGACGATGACTGCCTCGCGGCCGGCGATGGCTGCGGCGACGCCGTTCGCGTCGGTGGTGACGGCGGCTTCCGCCACGTCCACGCCAGCGGGGAAACCGTG
>JAFAQI010000205.1 GCA_019246495.1 Frankiales bacterium
GCCGTGAAGCTCGACGACGGTGGCCCGATCTTCTATCGCCAGGCCCGCGTCGGCCGCAACGGCGAGCTCTTCCGGATGGTGAAGTTCCGCACGATGGTCGTCGGCGCCGACAAGCTGCTCGACGAGATGCTCGCGGACAACATCACCGACGGCCTGCTCTACAAGTTCCGCGACGACCCGCGCATCACCCGGGTCGGTCACTTCCTGCGCAAGCGCTCGCTCGACGAGCTGCCGCAGCTGTGGAACGTGCTGCGCGGGCAGATGAGCATGGTCGGCCCGCGGCCTCTTGCCGTCGAGCCGCACGACTTCGCTGCAGGCGACGCGGAGCGGCACAGCGTCGTCCCCGGCATCACCGGTTACTGGCAGCTCTCCGGCGGTCCGGAGCTGTCGTACGGCGAAATGATCCGGCTGGACCTCTCTTACATTCGCAACTGGTCACTGTGGCTGGACCTGCGGCTGATCCTTCGCACGATCCCCGCGATGCTGCACCGGCACGGTGCAGCGTGAGGGGGGCCGCGTGATGGCCCGGCGGCTGCGCATCCTCCACGTCAACGACGTCGCGCCCGGCGAGGGGGCGGGCGCGGAGATCTATCTCGGTCGGTTGGTCGCCGCTCAAGAAGCGGTCGGCGACACCGTCCACGTCGTGACCGGCGGCGGTGACAAGCACGGCGCCCGGCGGCTGCTCGACCTGTGGGACCCCGCGGCGCGAAGGTCTGTCGCGGAGGCGGCGCGCGAGTTCCGGCCCGACATCATCCACGTGCACAACTTCCTTCGCGAGCTCTCGCCGAGCGTCCTCGACGCGGTGCCCGGCGTCCCGGTCGTCGTCACCGTGCACGACCTTCGCGTCTTCGGCCACGGCGAGCACCACCTGCCCGATCCCCGCGCGGTCGGCGACCGGCTGCTGCTCAGCCCGCTGGCTCGCAGGCAGATCCGCCACCACGCCTCGGGCGTCATCGCGGTCTCGGAAGCGGTCGCTGATGTGGTCCGGGCGGCAGGAATCGGGCCGGTCTCCGTCGTAGGTGTGCCAGTGCTCGAACCGACGGCGTCGCTGCGCCCGCCCAGCCAGGGGGCCGACATCGTTTTCGCGGGTCGCCTGTCCCGGGACAAGGGAGCGCACGTCCTCATCGACGCGTTCGGCCAGATCGCCACGGAGTTCCCGTCGGCGCGCCTCGTGCTGCTCGGTGACGGCCCACAGCGGGACGCGCTGACCGCGCAGGCGGCGCCGCTGCGCTCGCGCATCGACTTCCGCGGCTGGTGCTCGCCGGAGGACGTGTCCGCCGCGATGGCCACGGCCCGCGCTGTCGTCGTACCGTCCCTGCCCGGACTGCGGCGGGAGGGCTCGTCACTCGCCGCCGCCGAGGCCGCGCGGCACGGACGGCCCGTGATCGGCAGTAACGACCCTGCCGTGGCGGAGGTCGTGCGGGCCGTCGGAGGAGAAATAGTGACTTCCGGCGACGTAAGGGCCCTGGCGCGTACCCTTCGACGTGTGCTCACCGAGCCAGCGTGGGCAGATGTTTTGGGTCAGGCCGCACTTTTTGCGGCCCTGGATCGTTATGGGTGTGTGAGCGTCACGGCTTCGGTGCGCGAGACCTATCTCGAGGTTCTGCGCACCAGCCCGACCCGGATCGGGGTAGCGGCATGAAGTTCGCGCTCTACCACCCATGGACCTACCTGCCCGGTGGCGTCGAGCGGCTGCTCGTCGAGCTCGTGAGCAAGAGCAGCCACGACTGGACAATCTGGACACACCACTACGACCCGGACAGCACGTTCCCCGAGCTGCGCGACATGGACGTCCGCGAGCTCAACCCGCGGGTGTCCGTACGCCGGTCCCTCGGCCACCTCGTCAAGGCCGCGCGGACGATCGCCTCGACCGAGATCCCGGACGTCGAAGCGCGCGCGCTTCTCGTGTCCTCGGAGGGTCTCGGCGACTTCATCGTCAACAAGACGATGCTCCCGGCTGCGGCCTACTGCCACACGCCGCTGAAGATCCTGCACGACCCGGTGACCCGCGCCGCTCTGTCCGCCTCGCGGCCGCAGCAGGCCGCGGCGGTCCGGATGCTGGGCCCGGGCTTCACCAGCCTCGACCGCCGGATGTGGCGCCGCTACCGGCACGCGTTCGTCAACAGCCACGAGACGCTGCGCCGCTGCGAGACCGCTGGCCTCATCCCGAACGGCCGGATGGAGCTGCTCTATCCGGGCGTCGACATGAAGCACTTCCACGAGGACGGCGCACCGCGCGAGGACTTCCTGCTCGTCGCCGGTCGCATCATGTGGCAGAAGAACATCGAGCTGGCGATCGACGTCGTACGCGAGCTCGAGCGTCGTGGCCGGCCGACCCGCCTCGTCATCGCGGGTGGGCTGGACGACAAGAGCCGCCCCTACCTCGCCCAGCTGCGTGCCCGCGCGGCCTCGCTCAACGTCGAGTTCGTGCTCAACCCGACCGACGAGCGGCTGACGCACCTCTACAGCACGTGCGCCGCGCTGGTCTACACGCCGCCCAACGAGGACTTCGGCATCGTGCCGCTCGAGGCGATGGCGTGTGGCGCTCCGGTGCTCGCGGTCGGTTCGGGTGGCCCGACGGAGACCGTCGCCAACCACGTCTCCGGCTGGCTGCTCGACAACGACGTGACCGCCTTCGCCGACGTCGCCGAGAAGGTCCTCGAGCGTCCGGCGTGGGTCGCGCCGATGCGCTCGGCGGCTCGCCTGCGCGCTGCGCAGTTCCGCTGGGACACCTTCACGTCGCGCATCGACGCGGTGATGGAAGCGATCGCAGTCGAGCCGGCCCCAGTGCCCGAGGTGCCGGCGCAGCTTCGCTGGCCCGCGCATGTCGGCGACCTGATGTCAGCGCCGGCCGCGATCGCCGACGCGGTCTGAGCTCCTCCGCTCGCGTCCGCCGTCTCGTCCGTCGAGCACTACTGTCGCGAGCATGTCGAGCGGCGTCGTCGTCAACGGCCGCTTCCTCCTCGTTCCGCGCACCGGTCTGCAACGCGTCGCGCATGACCTGCTGAGCGCTGCGCAAGGTCTCGGTCTCGAGACGCATGTCGTCGCGCCGGGACGTCCGGCGTACGACGAGGGCGCCGTAGATGTCGAGCAGGTTGGTGTCGACCGGGTGGTGCCGGCGGCGCCGGGCCGGGCCGGTGCACTCGCGTGGGAGCAGGTGGAGCTGCCGCTTGCCGCCGGGCGGCGGCGGTTGCTGTCGCTGGCCAACCTCGCGCCGATCGTTGCCGCGCGGAGCACGGTGATGGTGCACGACATCGCGCCGATCGTCGGTCCGCAGTGGTTCACCGGCAGCGGTCGGTTGCACGGACGCATCGCTCTTGCTGCGGCGCGCCGGGCGGAGCGGGTGTTGACGGTGTCGTCGGTGGTGCGCGACGAACTCGCGAGCCGCGGCGTGCCGGCGGAGCGAGTCGCGGTTGTGCGGCCCGCGGTCGATGCATCGTGGCGACCGGCTGCGCAGGCTGCTGTTGCTGCGCTGCGCGACAAGCACGACCTGACGCGTCCGTATCTGCTGTTCGTCGGGTGGGCGGATCCGCGCAAGGACCTCGCGACGGCGCTGGCGGCGAGCGAGCGGCTCCAGGCATCGGTGCCGCATGACTTGGTACTCGTCGGCCGGGCGTTGCCGTCGTTCGCTGCGGTGGATGTCGGTGCGGCGCCGGGCCGGCGGATGCTGGGGTTCGTCAGTGACGACGACCTGCGCGCGCTGGTGACCGGTGCGGCGGGGTTGCTCTATCCGACGCGGTACGAGGGCTTCGGGCTGCCGCCGCTCGAGGCATGGGCGTGCGGCACGCCGGCCTTGGTGGCGGACCTGCCGGTGCTGCGCGAGAGCGGTCAGGGCCGAGCGACCTATGTCCCCGTCGGTGATGTGACCGCGTGGGCCGAAGCAATGCGTGCGGTGCTTGCCGGCGAGATCGGCGTACCGGAACTGCCCGAGTGGACCTGGACCGACGCCGCCCGGCAGCTGATCGCGGCGCTTCCGCTGGCCTGACCACCGGTATGGCCATTTGACCGGGCTAGAACCCGGTCACGTGGCCATACCTAGCCGGTGGCGCGGAGGTGGCCCGACGAGTCGATCTCGAGGCGGGACGCGCGCCACGCACCAGCGATGACGCCGGCGCTGCGAACGGCCGCCGCCGCGGCGTCGCCGTACCGACGGCGGAGCAGGCTGCGCCGGCCGTGCCGGATGCCGTGCCGCAGGACCTCGGACCACACCTGCCCGTGCGCGCCGTCCATCCGCCGGCGCTTGACCGCGACGGCGCCGGCGCCGAGGCCGTAGCGGTACATGACGCGCAACGCCGCGAGGTCGCCGCGCCACTGCACGTGCCCGACGGTCATCGCCGGCGCGAACTGCGCCCGCCAGCCCGCGCGCATCGCCCGCCAGAGCAGGTCCTTGTCCTCACCGGCGCCGAAGACCGCGCCGGTGCCGAGCAGCTCGTCGCACCCGTCGATGTCGGTGAGAGCGGTACGCCGGAACCCCAGGTTGGCGCCGTGCGCGACGGAGGCCAGGTCGTCGGCGAGGGTGACCTCGGCGGGACTGTCGTCGAGCGTCGACAGCACCAGACCGCCATCGCTGGCCTCGGCGGCGACCGGCCCCCAGACGACGCCGACACCCGTGACGGCGAGCGCCTCCGCGCCGGCCGCGACCCAGCCGGGTGCGGGAAGGCAGTCGTCGTCGGTGAACAGCACGACCGGCCGGTCCGTCGCCCGCCAGCCTGCGTTGCGCGCGCGGCTGAGGCCCGGCGCGTCGACGCGGACGTAGCGCGCACCCGCCGCGCGCGCGACCGTCTCGACGGCTGTGTCGCGCGACGCGGAGTCGACCACGACGAGCTCGTCGCCGGGGCGCAGCGCGGCGTTGACCGCGGCAAGTGCTTGCTCGAGCAGCTCGGCACGGTCGCGGCAGCAGACGACGACCGCGGCGGGTTCGCTCATGCGCCGAACCGGGCGGTCGCGGCGGCGACGCGCACCGCGCCCGATGCAGCCGGCGCGTGTGCGCTCTCGATCGCGGCCCGGGCTCGTTGCGCGAGGGCGGCGCGCGACGCGGGGTCGGCGAGCAAGTCGGCGAGTGCCGCGGCGAACTCGTCCGGCCGCTCCCCCGCGACCGCGACGGCGTCGGCGTCCGCAACGCCCTCGGCTCCGGCCGCGGTGGTCAGCACCGGCAGACCGTAGGACATCGCCTCGAACACCTTCATCTTCGGACCGGACGTCGCCGGGCACGGAAACGCGACCACGGCGGCCTGCGCGAGGAGGTCGGTCGCGTCAGGCACCTGGCCGAGCACCTCGACACCATCGCGGGCGCCGGCACCAGCGTCCGCGGGCAGCGCGCCGCGACCGGCGAGCACGAGCCGCGCGGCCGGCACCCGCTCGCGCACCAGCGGCCAGGCCGCGAGTAGCCGTTCGACCGCAACGCGGTTGGGTGCCCACGACCAGTCGGCGAGCAACGCCGCGACGGGTTCGTCGACGAGCCGCAGCGACGTCGCGGGGGCGATCACCGGCACCGGCACGACCGCCGTCGCCCCGACCGCTTCTGCGACGCGGGACGAGTACGCCGTGACGAGTGCCGCATCACCGATCGCGCGTCGCTCGGCGCGCCGGTCTTGCGCGCCGGCGCGGCCGCGACCCGAGACCGCGCGATGGTCGAGCGCGGTCGAGTAGTGCACCGACAGCACCGCACGCGGCGCGTGCTCGACCGCCGCGAACGACGGGAATTCCTCAGCAATCGCAACGGTTTCGGGGTCGATGTCGAGCCGCAGCAGTGAACTGCGCGACCGCGGACGCACGAGTCCGCGCAGCCGCCGCCGCGGCCACGGCTCGACCGGCGCCGGCAGCCACCGTGCATACGCCGGCAGGTCGGCGTGCGGATCGCTTGCACTCCACGTGACGACCTCCACGTCGTGCCCGAGCTCGAGCAGCCCCTGCGCCGCAGCGCGTACGACACCGCCGGTCGCTGTGCCCCCAGCGACCGGCAGATGCGTCGAGACGAACAGGAACTTCACGACGGCGACCGCAGCCGAACACTGCCGACCGCAAATCCGGCGACGACGCCGGCGGCACGCACGAGCGCGAGGCCGGGTGACCGCGGCTGCTGCGGCTCATCGACGTCGTGATGCTCGGCGGTCGGCCGCCGT
>JAFAQI010000325.1 GCA_019246495.1 Frankiales bacterium
TTGCGGTGCGAGTGCGTCGCGCCCTTGGCCCGGCCGGTGGTGCCGGAGGTGTAGACGATGACCGCCGGGTCGTCCTCGTCGAGCGCCACGTCCGGCACGGCCGACCAGCCCGGCGCTGCCGTGTCGTCGAGCAGCGAGGTGACGACGGTCATGTCGTCGACCAACACCGCGGGCTCACAGTCCGCGATGCCGTAGTCGAGCTCGCCGCGCGACCACCAGGCGTTGAGCCCGACCGCGATCGCGCCGATCGACACCGACGCCCAGAACGTGACGACCCACTCGATCGAGTTGCGGCCGAGAATTGCGACGCGATCGCCCTTGCCGACACCGCGGTCGACCAGCCACGCGGCCACCCGGCCGACCGCTGCGTGGTGCTCGGCGTAGGACATCCGGCGCACCGTGCCGTCGACGGCCGGGTCGACGAGGTAGTCGCGGTCGCCGAACTCGAGCGACGCGTAGAGCAGCGCACGCAGTGAGTGATGCCGGTGCCGGAAGACCGTCAGCGGTACGCCGAGAACATCCTCGGTGGCGAGCTCGAACGACATCGTCATGTGCGATCTTTAGACTCGTGTCGGACGCGCACGAGGAGATTCGCAACCTGCTCGGTCGCTACTGCGCGCTGATGGACGCCGGCGACTTCGCCGAGCTCGCAGCGCTGTTCGCCGACGCGACGCTCGCCGACGAGCAGGGCAACGTCTTCGCGACCGGCGCCGACGAGGTTCTCGCGATGTGGCAGCGGCAGACGATCCTCTACGACTCGAGCCCGCGCACCCGCCACGTCACCGCCAACCCGGTGATCGAGGTCGACGACGCGAACGGCGTTGCAGCATGCGCGTCGTCGTACGTCGTCTTTCAAGGCGTCGACGACTTCCCGCTGCAGGCGATCATCACGGGCCGCTACGCCGACACGTTCGCGCGGGCGAGCGACGGCGCCTGGCACTTCACTCAGCGCCGCTATGCCGTCGACCACGTTGGCGACCTGTCGCACCATCTCCGCGTCGGCTGACGAACGTCAGTTGACCAGCCGGTCGGAGCCCGACCAGTACTGCGCACGCAACGCCTTCTTGTCCGGCTTGCCGAGCGCCGACAACGGGATCGCATCGACGAAGTCGACCGACTTCGGCTGGTGCACCGCACCCTTGCGGTCCTTGACGAGCGCCATCAGCTCCTCGGCCTCGACAGCGGCGTCGGGACGGCGTACGACGACAGCCTTCACCGCCTCGCCCCACTTCTCGTCGGGGACGCCGATGACCGCGACCTGGGCGACACCGGGATGCGTCGAGATCACGTCCTCGATCTCGCGCGGAAAGACGTTGAAGCCGCCGGAGACGATCATGTCCTTCTTGCGGTCGACGATTGTCAGGAAGCCCTGCGCATCCTTGCGCGCGATGTCACCGGTGTGCAGCCAGCCGCCCTTCAGCGCCTCCTCGGTCTGCTCCGGCTTGTTCCAGTAGCCCTTCATCACGAGCGGGCCACGGACGCAGATCTCACCCGGCTCGCCATCGGGCACCTCGTTGAGGTCGTCGTCGAGCAGCGCGACCTTCAGCCACGGCACCGGTCGGCCACACGTCGCGAGCCGCGCGAGGTCCGACGTGTCGTGCTCACCCTTCTTCAGCACGCTGATCGTCATGCCGCACTCGGACTGGCCGAAGAACTGGAAGAAGATCGGACCGAGCTTCTCGATCGCCTCTTTCAACCGCGTCGGCGACATCGCCGCGGCGCCGTAGTAGACGGTCTCCAGACTCGAGAGGTCGTAGTCACCGAGCTTCGGGTGGTCGAGCAGGATGTAGAGCATCGTCGGCACGAGCATCGTCGCGGTGATGCGGTATTTCTGGATCGCCTCGAGCACCGCGGTCGGCTCGAACCCGGGAAGTACGACGATGCACCCGCCGCGCAGCAGCGTGGGCACGAAGAACGCAGCACCGGCGTGCGACAGCGGCGTCGAGATGAGGAAACGGGTGTCCTCCGGCCACTCCCACTCGGCCAGCTGGATCTGCGTCAGCGTCGCGCCGGACCGGTAGGTCTGCATGACGCCTTTGCTCTTGCCGGTCGTGCCGCCGGTGTAGGTGAGGCCGGTGACCTCCTCCGGGTCGACGACAGGCGCCTGCAAGGGCTTCGCGTCGAATGTCTTCGCGAGCGCGATGAGATCGGTTCCGACCTCGGACGGGCCGAGCGACAGCAGCGTCTTGAGACCGGGCACGCGGTCACGAAGCTCGGCCGCTCGCTCGTCGAACCCGGAAGGGTCGAACACGAGCGTCTCGACGCCGGCGTCCTCGAGCACGTAGGCCTGGTCGTCGACCGAGCCCATGGGGTGCAGCGACGTCGACCGGCACGGCGTCAACATGTTGGCGCCCATGGTGAACAGCACCTCAGGACGGTTCTTGCTGAGCATCGCGATCGGGTGGTGCTCGCTGATGCCAAGTGAGGCATAGGCCTGCACGTAGCGGCTCATCTCCGCGGCGACCTGCGAGGCCGTCAGCACCTCATCGCCGAGGTAGACCGCAGGCTTGTCCGCGTGCCTGGCGAGGGCGGCGACGAGAAGGTCCGGCATGAACGCCGGACGGTGCAGATCGGGGGGCAGATCGTGCTGCGAACCGGTCTCCTGAGGCATCCTCGGACGATATCTGAAAGGGTGTCAGAAAGTCCTGGGGGTGGTCGTCGCCGTGGTCGAGCTGAGCCTCGGCGTCCCCAACTTCGGCGGCTGGGCCGGGGACTGGTCCGCGCTGCTCGATGTCGC
>JAFAQI010000334.1 GCA_019246495.1 Frankiales bacterium
CACCGAAGTAGTTGCGGACCAACGAGGCGAGGAACTGGACCGTCACCACGGTGTCGGTCACGCCGTGCCGGCGCAGCAGCCGCAGGACGTGTTCGAGGACGGGACGGTTCGCGACCGGCAGCAGTGGCTTCGGCAGGTTCGCCGTCATCGGGCGCAGCCGGCTGCCCTCACCGCCGGCCATGACGACGGCTCTCACGGCACGGCCCCGGCTGGAGCCTCGGCGCGGTCCGCGGCGAGGAGCCCGCGCAGCTGGACGACGTAGAGCCAGCCTGCCCACCAGTAGAGCGCCACGCCCCAGACGGTGAACGCCCAACCGAAGGTGCGAGCGACCTCGGCGAACGTGCCGGGGTGCGCGCCGAGCAGCAGCAGCGGGAACGCGTAGAGCAGGTTGAGCGTCGCGGCCTTCCCGAGGAAGTGCACGGGCAGCGGGCCGTAGCCGTGCCGGCGGAGCAGCGGCAGCGTCAGCGCCAGCAGCACGTCGCGCGCGGGCACCGCAACGCCGAGCGGCAGCGGCACGATGTGCCGGACGATCAGCGCCACCACGGTCGCCAGGATGTAGAGCCGGTCCGCCGCCGGGTCGAGCAACGCGCCCAGCCGGCTGGACTGGTTGAACCGCCGGGCGATCTTGCCGTCCGCATAGTCCGACGCGGCACCGACGGCGAGGACGACGAACGCCCAAGTGTCGGCGTGCGGCCCCAGCGCGAGCCACAGGAAGAGCGGAACGCCGAGCAGCCGGAGCAGGCTCAGCAGGTTCGGGATCGTCCAGACCCGGTCGGACTCGGGCCCGGAGAGCTCTGTGGTCGCGGCCATCACTGCGGCGTACGTAATCACACCTGACCCACCTGCGACAGGGCGCATCGCGGGCGGCCGCACCTGCGAGGGGTCGGCGCGGCTGCGCACGCTCGCCGCGCGCATGAGTCGGGCTGACAGGACTTGAACCTGCGACCTTCGGTCCCCCAGACCGACGCGCTACCAAGCTGCGCCACAGCCCGCTGTGTGCCGCCCCGCAGTTTCCTGCGGGGCTAGCGACGGAGTCTAGCGGCGGCGGCGCTCCCGCATCTTGACCGCGACGTCGATCGGAGAGCCGACGAAGCCGTACTGCTCTCGCAGCCGCCGCTCGATGAAGCGGCGGTACGACGCCTCGAGCGGCCCCGTCGTGAACAGGACGAACCGGGGCGGCGCAACCGACGGCTGGGTGGCGAACAGAATTCGCGGCTGCTTTCCGCCCCGGACCGGTGGCGGGGTGGCGGCCACGAGGTCGCCGAGGAACGCGTTGAGCTCGGCCGTCGGGACCCGGGTCTCCCATCCCTGCAGCGCCGTCGTCAGCGCCGGAGCGAGCCGCTGCGTCGAGCGTCCCGTCAGCGCCGAGATGTTGACCCGGGGTGCCCACGTGACCCGGCGCAGCTCGCGGTCCAGCTCGCGGTCGAGAGCCAGCCGGCGGTCCTCGTCGACGAGGTCCCACTTGTTCAGGGCGATGACCAGCGCCCGGCCCGCCTCGACAACCATCGAGATCACGCGTTGGTCCTGCTCGGAGATCGGCGTAGCGGCGTCGAGAAGGACGATCGCCACCTCCGCGGCCTCGATCGCGCCGGCCGTCCGCAGGCTCGAGTAGTACTCTGCGCCTTTGGCGGACGACACCTTGCGCCGCAGCCCGGCCGTGTCGACGAACCGCCACACCTCGCCGCCGAGCTCGACCAGCGAGTCGACCGGATCCCGGGTCGTGCCGGCGACCGGGTCCACCAACGCCCGCTCCTGCCCGGCCAGCCGGTTCAGCAGGCTCGACTTGCCGACGTTTGGACGGCCCACCAGCGCGACCCGCCGGGGTCCTACGGACTCCGCACCCGACGAGGCACCCGCCGGCGGAAGCGACTGCACCACGGCGTCGAGCACGTCACCGCTCCCTCGGCCGTGGAGCGCGCTCACCGGCCGAGGCTCGCCGAGGCCGAGCGCCCAGAGCGCGGCGACCTCCAGCTCCGCCTTGGCGTCGTCCACCTTGTTGGCCGCGACGATGACCGGCTTGCTCGCCCGCTGCAGGACCCGGGCCACCGTCGCGTCGGTCTCGGTGATCCCCACGGTCGCGTCCACGACGAGCACCACCGCATCCGCGGCGGCGACGGCCAGCTCCGCCTGCTCCGCGATCCGCGCAGCCATGCCGCGTGCGTCGCGCTGCCAGCCGCCGGTGTCGAGCAGCGTGAAGCGCCGTCCGGCCCAGTTGGCGTCGTAGGCGACGCGGTCGCGGGTGACCCCGGGCACGTCCTCGACGATGGCCTCGCGGCGCCCCAAGATCCGGTTGACGAGCGTGGACTTCCCGACATTGGGCCGCCCGACGACCGCGACGACAGGAAGCGCCTCGGCCGGTGTCGGAGCCGTCATGCCGCTGGTTCGAGCGACTCGAGGTGCGCGAGCAGGTGCGCCCGGATCTCCTCGGCGGCCGCGGCAACCGTGCGGCGTGACCGGGGGTCCCCCTCGACCTGGATCGTGAAGGCCGGCCCGAAGACGATGCTGATCGGCGCCCGCCAGCGCGGCAGTGCCTTGCCCTTGGGTAGTGCGTCTGCCGTGCCGGTGCAGACGACCGGTACGACGGGGCAACCTGCGCGGAGCCCGATGTAGCCGATGCCGTGCTGGATCGACTCCAGCCGCCCTTCGCCTCGGGTGCCCTCCGGAAAGACGCCGAGCACGCCTCCTCCCGCGAGCACACCCAGCGCCCGGCCGAGTGCCTCGCGGTCCGGCGCCCCCCGGCGTACCGGGATCTGCCTCGCGAACGACAGGACGCGCCGGAAGGGCCCGTCGTACAGCTCGCTCTTCACGAGGAAGACCGACGGCCGGGGCAACAGGATCATCACGAGCGGCCCGTCGAGGAAGCCCGTGTGGTTG
>JAFAQI010000019.1 GCA_019246495.1 Frankiales bacterium
CGCGCACATCGCCAGCGTCGCCGGCCCGCGCGTATAGACCGGCGCGATCGACGTCCCGAGCCGCAACGACGGCGCCCACACCGAAGCGAGCGCCAGCGGCGTGAATGCGTCGTTGGCGTTCGACTCCGCCGACCACACGTCGGTGTAGCCCAGATCGGGCAGCGCCTCGAAGAGCGACCGCTGCTCCGCAAGCGGCACCCCGTCGAACGGGATCGTGATGCCGAATCGTCGAGCGGTCACGACGCCGTCCACGGAATCGTCGCCTGCAGCACTGCCTCCTCGAGGGCGTCCGTCCGGAAGTGGGTGACCTCCTGGTACGCCGGATCAGCCACCATCCGGCAGAACGCCTCGCGGGACGGATAGCGGACCACCAGCACGGCGTCCCACGCCTGGCCGTCCTCGGCCACGAGAGCGGTCGACCCGTCGCCGGCGTAGAGCAGCTCACCGCCAACGCGGGCGAGGTGACCGCCCTCGACCAGCGCCCGGCTGTACTCGCGGTAGGACTCGCGCCCGCCGTCCGCCTTGTAACGCAACAGGTTCAGCATCACGACCGGTCCGCCCGGGTCGTCCGCCAGGAGCTGCTTGAGGTCGTTGCCCGTCGGGTCCACTGCCACGCGGGCACAGTAGCGCCGCCGAACCTGTCTTCCCCCACCCCACCCGGCTGGGACAGAATGCGATTCGGTATTGCCGCAGAACGACCGAGCTGACGAGGACGGCGACCCGTGGACCTGAGCTTCAACGAGGCGGACGAGCAGTTCCGCGCAGAGTTCCGCGAGTGGCTCGCGGCCAACCTGCCGATGGAGTGGCGCGAGCGCGGCTTCTGGCGCCGCCAGGGCGAGGCGGGCTTCGAGATGCGCCGCCAGTGGGAAGCCGACAAGGCCAAGGCCGGCTTCGCGGGCATCCAGTGGCCGAAGGAGTACGGCGGCCGCGGCGGCACGCCCGCACAGCGCGCCATCTACGACGAGGAGATGGTGCGCCACCGCGCCCCGTTGACCGTCAACTCGCTCGGTCTTACCTTCCTCGCGCCGACAGTCATGGTCATCGGCACCGACGAGCAGAAGCGCGACATCATCAAGCCGCTGCTGCACAACGAAGTCATCTGGTGCCAGGGGTTCTCCGAGCCCAACGCCGGCAGCGACCTGGCGTCGCTCCAGTGCCGCGCGGAGCTCGACGGTGACGAATACGTCATCAACGGCCAGAAGATCTGGACGTCCAACGCGATGCACGCCAGCAAGATGTTCGGCCTGTTCCGCACCAGCACCGAGGACAAGAAGCACCGCGGCATCACGATGCTGCTCGTCGACCTTCGCAACCCCGACGGGTCGTTCGCACCGGGTGTCGACATTCGCCCGCTCAAGCAGATGAGCGGTGCCTCGGACTTCGGCGAGGTGTTCTTCACCGACGTCCGCGTCCCGCGCAGCAACATCATCGGCAAGGAAGGCGGTGGCTGGGACGTCGCGATGCTGCTGCTCTCCTTCGAACGCGGCGCTTCTGCCCTCCCCCAGTACGCCGCCTTCCGCCGCGAGGTCGACGACATCGTCGAGCTCGCGAAGACGGTCGGCCGGGACAGCGACGCGTTGCTGCGCCAGAAGATCGCGAGCTCGGTCGTCGAGCTCGAGTGCCTGCGCTACCACTCGCTGTCGGTGCTGACGCAGGTCGAGCAGGGCAAGGAGCTCGGCGCGTCGTCGAGCATGACGAAGCTCCAGTGGAGCGAGACGCACCAGGACATCGGCGAGCTGTTCACCGACGTAGCCGGGCTGGCCCATCAGGTGAGCGGCGACGGACTCGACGTGACCGATCTCCAGCAGTCGTTCCTCTGGTCGCGTTCCGAGACCATCTGGGGCGGCTCGTCGCAGATCCAGCGCAACATCGTCTCCGAGCTCGTGCTCGGTCTGCCCCGATAACCCGGCGCCTTCCGCGCTTGTCGCGGGGCCCCACCCCCGCTCCCTTCTGGCAAAGGTTGACCACATGTACTTCGCACTCACCGACGAGCAGCGGGCGCTTCAGGCGACCGTGCGGGAGTTCCTGGCGGACCGCTTCCCGCTGTCCGCCGTACGCGCGCTCTATGACGACGAAGATGGCGACGGGGACCCGGCCGAGCTGTGGAAGGCCATCGGTGCGCAGGGCTGGCTCGCGGTCCTCGTGCCGGAAGAGCACGACGGGCTAGGACTCGGGCTGCTCGACGCGGCCGTCCTCGCGCGGTGCTGGGGCGAAGGCGTCGTTCCCGGTCCGTTCCTCCCGACACTGGTCGCCGCCGAGGCGATCCGGCTCGGCGGCACGCCGGAGCAGAAGGCGGAGTGGTTGCCGAAGGTCGCCGGCGGCGAGGTGAAGCTGACCCTCGCCACCGAGGTCCGTCGCGCCAGCCGCACCAGCTTCGACGACGGCAAGCTGACCGGGACGATCCAGCACGTCGAGTACGCCCACGTTGCCGATCGCCTGGTCGTCGCGGCAGACGGCGGCCGGCTGTTCCTCGTCGACCCCAAGGGTCCCGGTGTCACGGTCACGCCGACCGAGACTCTCGACCGCACCACCAGGCTGTGCGACGTGCAGCTCGCGTCCGCGCCGGGCGAGCCGCTGGCCGACCCGGCGCTGCCCGAGGTGCTCGACCGCGCCGCGGTCCTCTATGCCAACGATCTCGCCGGGGTCGCGCGTGCGGCGGTCAACCGCACGGTCGACTACGACAAGACCCGGGAGCAGTTCGGCAAACCGGTCGGCACGTTCCAGGTCATCAAGCACACCCTCGCCGACCTGCACGTCGCCACGACGATGGCCGAGCATGCCGGCTGGTACGCCGCACACGCCCTCGACGCCGGCCTGCCCGACGCGCGGCTCGCCGTGTCGGTGGCGAAGTCGAAGGCGAGTGACGTCGCCCGCGAGGCGACTGCCGCGATGATCCAGTTCCACGGCGGCATCGGCTACACGTGGGAGCACGACGCGCACCTGTTCTTCAAGCGGGCGAAGCGCGAGGAATACCAGTACGGCGATGCAGCGACGCACCGCGAGCGCATCGCCCGGCTGGTCGTCGATGGCGACTGACGAACCCATCGCCGGCGCGACAACCGCGCCGGTCCGCGGGCAGACGCCCCCCGGACTTCCGTCGTCGCTCGACTACCCGGAGGTGCCGGTCGGCGCGATCCTGCTCGGCGCGGCCGCGCGGTGGCCGGACCGCATCGGCTGGACCGACCCGGCAACCGAACCGGGCGGCACCGACCGGACGCTGACCTTCGGCGAGGCGGGTCGTCGCGCGTGCCAGCTGGCCAATGCCTTGCAGAGCCGCGGCATCGGCTCAGGCGACGTCGTCGCCGTACATGCTCCGAACTGCATCGACTACCCGGTCGTCTACTACGGGATCCTGCTCGCCGGGGCGACCTTCTCACCGACGAACCCGCTGCTGCCGCCGGACGATCTCGCGTTCCAGCTCGGTGACTGCAGCGCCAAGGCGGTCGTCACGTGGGGCATCGCCGCGCCGGCGATCGCCGCCGTGCGTGACCGCATCCCGGCCGAGCTGGTCATCGGCGTCGACACCGCTGTTGCGAGCACCACGGACGCTGTCGACATCGAGCTCGACGACCTGCTCGCCGGCCATCCGGACACTCCGCCAGCGGTCGACATCGACATCTACGCCGACCTCGCCCACCTCGCCTACACGGGCGGGACGACCGGTCGCTCCAAAGGTGTCGAGCTGCCGCATCGGAACGTCGTCGTCAACTCGCTGCAATACGCATGCTGGGGCAGCGGATCGCTTCCAGCGCTCGATGGCAACGGAAACCTCGTGCTCGACCAGATCGGGCCGGAGGAGGAGTGGCCCGGCCGGCTCGGCACCGGCGTCGCCATCAACCTCACGCCGTGGTTCCACGCGATGGGCACGATCGGCGGACTCAACATCGCGGTTTTGTCGGGCAGCTCGCTCGTGCTGCACCTGCGCTTCGACCCGGGTCGCTATCTCGCTGACGCGGAGAAGTACCGCATCACGAGCATGGGCGGCGCGCCGCCCATCTACGTCGCGTTGCTGCAGCATCCCGACATCGACAAACGAGACCTGTCGAGCGTGCTCGGAATCTCCTCCGGCGCCGCGCCGCTTCCCGTCGAGATCCTCGAGGCGCTGAAGCAACGCTTCCCGCAGGCGAAGGTCGGCGAGGGCTACGGGCTGACCGAGGTCACGATGGGCGCGACGTCCAACCCGTCGTGGCGATCAGGCACGCGCAAGGTCGGCACCGTCGGCGTACCGGTCTTCGACACGGAGATCAAGCTCGTCGACGGCGAGGTGTGCATCCGCGGCCCGCAGGTGATGCGCGGCTATCACAACCGGATCGAAGCAACGGAAGAAGTGCTCGCGGACGGCTGGCTGCGCACCGGTGACATCGGCTCGATCGACGACGACGGCTACCTCACGATCGTCGATCGCAAGAAAGACATGCTGATCTACAAGGGCTACAACGTCTATCCGCGCGAGCTCGAGGAAGTGCTCTTCCAGCACCCTGCGGTCGCCAACGCGGCGGTGGTCGGCAAGCGCGACATGGCGGTCGGTGAGCTGCCCATTGCCTTTGTCGTCCTTGCCAGCGATCTCGACGAGCGCGTCGATGCGACCGACGTCCTCGCGTGGGTCAACGAGCGGGTGACGCCCTACAAGAAGCTTCGGGACATCCGCGTCGTGGACGCGATCCCGGTGTCGGCGGCGGGCAAGGTGCTACGCCGTGAGCTGCGTGCAGCGATCGAGAACGAGGGCTGATGGTCGAGAGTCGCGAGTGGCAGCTGGTCCGCCGGCCCGACGGGTGGCCGGTGCCCGACGACTTCCGGTTGGCGACCGCGGAGGTGCCCGAGCCCGGACCGGGTGAGGTGCTCGTCCGCAACCTCGTCATGTCGGTCGACCCCTACATGCGCGGCCGGATGAACGACGCTGCGTCCTACGCCGCGCCGTACCAGCTCGAGCAGCCGATGTATGGCGGCGCCGTCGGGCGCGTCGAGCACTCGACGATCGATCGGCTTCCGCCCGGCACGGTCGTGCGACACAACCTCGGTTGGCGCGAGTGGGTCGTCATTCCCGCGCGGCATGTGGAGCCGGTCGACCCCGCCGCCGACGGCGTGCCGGCGTCGGCCTATCTCGGCGTCCTGGGCATGCCCGGTCTCACCGCATGGGTCGGGGTCTTCGACATCGCCGAGGTGCGGCCCGGCGAGACGTTGTTCGTGTCAGCGGCCGCCGGTGCTGTCGGTAGCGTGGCGGGCCAGCTCGCCAAGCTCGCCGGGCTGCGGGTCGTCGGCAGTGCCGGTACGCCGGAGAAGGTCGCGTGGCTTCACGAGATCGGGTTCGACGCGGCGTTCGACTATCACGACGGCAACCTCACGAAGCAGCTCGCGGCGGCTGCACCGGATGGCGTCGACTGCTACTTCGAGAACGTCGGCGGCGACCACCTGCGTGCCGCGCTGAACGTGATGAACCCGTTCGGCCGCATCGCTGCGTGCGGGATGATCGCGGCGTACAACGAGGCGGTTCCCGGGCCGGACAACCTGTTCTTCATCGTCGGCAAGAAGCTCACCGTGCGTGGGTTCATCGTCAGCGACCACGCGCACCGGGAGCCGGCCTTCCGCAAACATGTCGCGGGTCTGCTGCGGGACGGCAAGCTGCAGTTCGCGGAGACTCGCCGAGCAGGCATCGAGAACGCACTCGATGCCCTACTCGACGTGCTCCGCGGCGGCACGCACACCGGCAAGATGGTCGTCGACCTCGCCGACTAGCTGCGCCGCCTGCGCGTTGGCGATCATGGATCGATGACTGAGAGCGCCGGTTCACCTCCACTGGGCATCGTGTGTCTTCAGGGCGGAAACGAGCTGACGCCGCCGTGCCGCAAGATGGACAGTGATCTGCTCGCACGCGCTCCGCACGGACCGGTCGTCGTGCTGCCGCTCGCGTCGAGTGGTGGCAGCGACTACAGCCGGACCGCCGACAACGCCGCTCGCTACCTCACCGAGCTGGGTGCGGAGGTCGCGGTTCCTGACGACCCGCGACGTGACGCGGCACCGGCACTCGCTTTGGTCGGCGACGCGGGCATGGTCGTGCTCACCGGTGGTTCGCCACGCCGGCTCCGGGACGGTCTGGTCGACACCGGGCTCGACGCCGCCCTCCTTGCCGCCTCGCGCCGCGGCGCTTTGGTGATGGGCGCGAGCGCAGGCGCGATGGTCGCTTGCACGACGACGCTGCTTCCGCAGTGGCGTGGGAATCCCGATTCCGGTCCCGGCATCGGCCTCGTCGACG
>JAFAQI010000244.1 GCA_019246495.1 Frankiales bacterium
CCGGAGACCGGGCCGGGATCTGGAAGATCGCGCTGCCGACGTCGATCTTCTCGGTCTTGGCCGCGATCCACGTGAGGACGGTCGCCGCGTCGTTGCCGTAGGCCTCGGCGCACCAGGCCACCGAGAAGCCCAGGCGCTCGGCCTCCATCACCAGCTCGATGTTGTCCTTGCCGGACACGAGGCCCCAGTAGCCGATGTTCAGGCCCAGCTTCATTGGCTCTGCTCCCGCAACCGCTGCTTCATTGGCTCTGCTCCTGCCCTGCGACCGCTTGTCGTTGCCGGGGACTATGCCATCCGGGCACTAAGGTCGGTTCATGGAGCAGCGCCGGCTCGGTGACACCGGGCTCTACGTCTCCCGCCTCGCCCTCGGCACCATGACCTGGGGCCGCGACACGGACGAGGACGACGCGTCCAGCCAGCTCAAGTCGTTCGTCGAAGCCGGCGGGACGATGATCGACACCGCCGACGTCTACGTCGACGGCGAGAGCGAGACGATCGTCGGCCGCATGCTGCAAGGCGTCGTACGACGAGAAGACGTCATCGTCGCGACGAAAGCAGTGTCCAGGCGCGGCCAGGAACGCGACCGAGACGCGTCGCGCCGACACCTGCTGACCGCGCTCGACGCGTCGCTGAAGCGGCTCGGCACCGACTACGTCGACCTGTGGCAACTGCACGCCTGGGACCCGAAGACGCCGCTCGAGGAGACGCTCGGTGCGCTCGACACCGCGGTCGCGAGTGGACGCGCCCGCTATGTCGGCGTGTCCAACTACAACGGCTGGCAGACCGCCAAGGCCGCGACCTGGCAGAAGGCGTGGCCGGGTCGCGCGCCGATCGTGTCGACGCAGGTGGAGTACTCGCTGCTGCAACGCGGTGTCGAGCGCGAGGTCGTTCCTGCCGCGCTCGACCTGGGCATCGGGCTGCTCCCCTGGTCGCCGCTGGGCCGCGGAGTACTGACGGGCAAGTACCGCTCCGGCACACCGGCCGACTCGCGCGCCGCCTCGCCGGACTACCAGCGCTTCGTCGCGCCCTACCTCGACGATCGTGCGGGTCGGGTCGTCGGATCCGTGATGACCGCAGCCGACGGGCTCGGCGTCTCGCCGCTCGCCGTCGCACTCGCCTGGGTGCGCGACCGTCCGGGCGTCGTCGCGCCGATCGTCGGTGCGCGGACCGCGGGCCAGCTCAAGGGTTCGCTCGACGCGGACGACGTCGTTCTGCCGGACGAGATCCGCGAAGCGCTCGACGACGTCTCGATGCCGGTGCTCGGCTATCCCGAGGCGGGCATGCGGCGCTGACCGGCAACTTGTCAGAACGTCGAAGGGCTATAGCGCCGCGAGATTCTGACAAGTCGCGGCTGCTCGAGGTTCTCGCCGATCCGGATGTTGGTGCCGCGGTCGACGATCTCGCCGCCGCCGAGCGGTTGCGGCAGCGATGGCCGGCCGACCTGGTTGCGGCAGCGACGCAACAAGCCGACCTGCGCCGGCACGCGACGGCAAAGTTTCCCGACGCGGACCGGTTGCTGTTCACCCGCGCCGGGCTCGAGCAGGCCACGACGGCAGCGGTCGCAGTTCATCGCGCGACGCGCTTCGCCGAGGTCGCGGGCAGCGTGCTCGATCTCTGCTGCGGCATCGGCGGCGACCTGCTCGCCATCGGTCGCCGGCAGCACGTGATCGGCGTCGACCGGGACGAGACGACGGCTCGGTACGCCGCCCACAACGCCCGCGTCGGCGGCGCGAGTGCATCGGTCGTCGTTGCGGACGTCCATCACGTGCGGGTGCCGTCCGCGGGCGCCGTCTTCGTCGACCCGGCACGCCGGACGGCCACGGCCTCCGGCGGGCGGCGGGGCGGCTACTCCCCCGACCTCGACTGGTGTCTCGCCCTGCCGGCGGGCCGCGTCTGCATCAAGGCCGCGCCGGGCATCGACCGCGCCCTCGTACCGCACGGGTGGGAGACCGAGTTCGTGGCCGAGGGCCGCGAGCTGAAGGAGGCTGCGCTCTGGTCCCCGGCTTGGGCGACCGGGGCGTCGCGCGCAACCGTGCTCGCCGGCGGAGCCGTCCACTCGTTCGTCGCCGATCACGACACCGGACCGGCAGAGGTGCGGCCACCCGGCGGCTACCTCCTCGACCCGTCTCCGGCCGTCACCCGCGCCGGTGCGGTTGCCGACCTCGCAACAGCGCTCGGCGCCTGGCAGATCGACCGACGCATCGCGTTCCTCTCCGCCGACCACCTGCTGGCCTCGCCGTTCGGCCGGTCCCTCGTCGTGGAGGCATCGCTTCCGTTCGGGCTGAAGCCGCTCGCGGCCGAGCTGCGAAGGCTGGACATCGGCTCGGTCGACGTGCGCCGCCGGGGGCTGGCGGGCGACGTCGACGAGCTTCGCCGGCGCATGCGACTGACCGGAAGCCGGCGGGCGACCGTCATCCTGACCCGCGTCGTCAACAGGCCGTGGACGTTCATCTGCGCCGACCCGCCGACCACCTAAGGTCGATCGGGTGAGCGAGAGCGACACCACGACCTTCGAGGCGTTCTGCGCCAGCGGGTTGTGGCCGGGGCTGACCCGCCCGATGGCCGAGAAACTCGCCGCCGCGCACATCAACTCGCCCGACGACGTCTCGGCCGACACGCTGGCGAAGGTCGAGGGGCTCACCGGCAAGAAGTTGGAGCGGCTCGCGAAGTCGTTCGTCGACGCCCAGCCGCGCTATGCCGTCGCCGAGATGCTGCACGCCGCCAACCTGCCGGTACGGCTCGCAGCCGGGGCGGTCGAGCAGCTCGGCTCGTCCGCGGCCGCCGTCCTCAGCCGCGACCCGTGGCGGTTGCTCGACACGATGACCGCGGCGACCGCGCAGCCGCGCGACGTCGACCGGTTCGCTCTCGCGACACTCGACGAGCGACCTGACAAGACCGACAGCCGCCGCGATCGCGCGTTCACCGCGCATGTGCTCGCGCGAGCCAGCCGCGACGGCCACACCGTCCTGCCGGACGAGGTCGTCGTCGGCGCTCTCGCCGGCCTCGACGTGCCTGACCCGTCCGGCGCCATCGCCGCCGCGCTCGAAGACGGAGTCGTCACGGATTTTCCGTCGTACGACGCCGACGGCCGCGAGGTCCGGCTGCTGGGCCTGACGCGATACGCGATGGCCGAGGAGTCCGTGGCGGAGTCGTTGCAGCGGCTCATCGCGACAGCAGCGCCGATCGCGACCGCCGAGGGTGCGACATCCGTCACCGGCGGGCTCGATCCGGCACAGCGGGAGGCCGTGCAGCTGCTGGCAGAACATGGCGTCGTCGTGTTGCACGGCGGCCCCGGCACGGGTAAGAGCCGCACGGTCGCGGCGGTCGTGCAGCTGGCGACGGAGTTGCGCAAACGCATCGCGCTCGCCGCACCGACCGGTCGGGCAGCGAAGCGGTTGGAGGAGCTCGCCGGCCACGAGGCGACGACGCTGCACCGATTGCTCGGTGCACAGGGAAACTGGTCGAGCAGCCGCAGCGACGACGGCTCCGCAAGTGCGGCGTTCGGCGGTGATCGAGGCACGGCTGTCGAGTTCCTGCACAACGAGGCCTGGCCGCTCGACGCGGATGTCGTGGTCGTCGACGAGGCGTCGATGCTCGATGTCGAGTTGGCCTCGGCGCTGCTGGAGGCGTGCGCCGACGGGACGCACGTGCTGTTCGTCGGCGACCCGGCGCAGCTGCCGTCGATCGGTCCGGGCCGGGTGCTCGCCGACGTCCTTGAGTCCGCCGCCATCCCGGCCGTGGAGCTGACGATCCTGCATCGGCAGGACGAAGGCGGGACGATCGCGCGGCTCGCCAACGCGGTGCGTGGGGGCGACCTGCCGATGGTCGAGGATCCGACGCACGAGGTCGTCATCGTGCGCACGTCGTCGAGCCAGGACGCGGCGCGACGCGTCGTCCAGCTCGTCACCGACTCGATCCCGCGCGCGGTCGGCATCGAACCGGCCGACGTGCAGGTCGTGACGCCGGTCCACCGCGGACCGGCCGGCACGGTCGCGCTCAACACCGCGTTGAAGGCGGAGCTCAACCCGCCGCCGGTCGACCGCGCGGCGGCCGGCTCGACGCGCGGTTTCGACGTCGGCGACCGCGTGGTCGCGACCGCCAACCATCTGGACGACGGCTTTGCCAACGGCGAGGTCGGTGTCATCACGTCGATCAAGGACGGCGCGCTGACGGTGGAGTTCGGCGGCGGGCCGGTGGTCGTGCCGCCGCGCGCGGTCAGCGACCTCGTGCACGGCTGGGCGATCACTGTGCACCGGGCGCAGGGCTCGGAGTGGCCGGCAGTTGTGTCGGTCGTGCCACCGGAGGCGGGCGGCATGCTCTCGCGGCCGCTCGTCTACACCGCGTGGACCCGCGCGCAGCGGCACTTGTCCGTGGTCACGGCGGCCGGCGCCGCGCTGCCACGCGGCGTACGGGAGGTCGGAGCTCGGCCGCGGCGGACGAGGCTGGCCGCGTTGCTCCGCGGCGAGGGCTGACCGCGTCGTACCGTTGGAGGCGATGGACTACGAGTACCAGCGCCTGACGCTGCCGCGCGGCACCAGCCGGCCGGTGGCGCAGCGGGTGCTGACCGATGCCGCCGAGCACGGTCACTGGGAGCTCGACCGCTTGCGGCTCTATCCGGACGGCACGCGCCGCGTCGTGCTGCGCCGCCGCATCCTGCGGGTCAAGTCGACGCTGACGACGGTCTAGCAGGCCGCGAGGAACCTCGACAGGGCGCGTACGCCGAACTGCAGCCCGTCGATCGGCACCCGCTCGTCTACGCCGTGGAACATGCCGCTGAAGTCGAGCTCGGCCGGCAGCCGAAGCGGTGAGAAGCCGAAGCAGCGCATGCCGAGCTCCGAGAACGACTTCGCGTCCGTGCCACCCGACATGCAATAGGGAATGCAGCGACCTTCCGGGTCCTCGGCGAGGATCGCGGCGTCCATCGCCGCGACGAGATCGCCGTCGAAACCGGTCTCCACGGCGATCTGCCGCTGCACGAGCTCGATCGCGACGTCGGGGCCGACGACCTCCTCGACGGC
>JAFAQI010000332.1 GCA_019246495.1 Frankiales bacterium
TCTACGGCGACTACCTCCAGAACGCCCAGGGCGAGGACGTAGTCGCCGGCATCCGCAACACGGTCCCGCTCGCCGATCTCGAGCAGGTCGATAAGCCGGCGTACGACGAACTGCTCGGCATCATGTCCACGCTCGAGAACCACTACAAGGACCTCTGCGACATCGAGTTCACTATCGAGCGCAACAAGCTCTGGATGCTTCAGACGCGCGTCGGCAAGCGCACCGCGGCAGCCGCGTTCAAGATCGCCATCCAGCTCGTGGACGAGGGCCTCATCGACATGGACGAGGCACTCAACCGCGTCAACGGCGCGCAGCTCGCGCAGCTGATGTTCCCGAAGTTCGACGAGGACGCCGACAAGAAGCAGATCGCCAAGGGTGTCAACGCGAGCCCCGGCGCGGCGGTCGGCAAGGTCGTGTTCGACAGCGTCGTCGCGGGGGAGTGGGCCGCGCGCGGCGAGGACGTCATCCTCGTCCGCCGCGAGACCAACCCCGACGATCTCCCCGGCATGATCGCCGCCAAGGGCATCCTCACCAGCCGCGGCGGCAAGACCAGCCACGCAGCCGTTGTCGCCCGCGGCATGGGCAAGACCTGCGTCTCCGGCGCGGACGACCTCGAGATCGACGTCCGCGGCAAGACGGTGACGACGAAGGACGGTACGACGATCGGCGAAGGCGACGTCTTGTCGATCGACGGCACGTCCGGTGCCGTCTACCTCGGCGAAGTACCGGTGACGCCGAGCCCGGTCGTGCAGTATTTCGAAGGCACGATCAAGGCCGACGCCGACCCGCTCGTCGCCGCGGTCGACCGGCTGATCACCCACGCGGACGGCAAGCGCCGGCTCGGCGTACGGGCCAATGCCGACACCCCCGAGGACGCCGAGCGGGCACGGCGGTTCGGAGCGCAGGGCATCGGACTGTGCCGCACCGAGCACATGTTCCTCGGCGACCGGCGCAAGCACGTCGAGCGGCTGATCCTCGCCGAGGGTGAGGACGAGCAGAAGTCCGCGCTGGACGCACTACTGCCCCTGCAACGCGAGGACTTCATCGGCATCTTCACCGCGATGGACGGCCTGCCGGTGACCGTCCGGCTCATCGACCCGCCGCTGCACGAGTTCCTGCCCGACCTGACCGAGCTGTCGACGAAGCTCGCCGTGCAAGAAGCCAAGGGTGAAAAGCCGAGCGACACCGACAAGAAGCTGCTCGAGGCCGTGCAACGGCTGCACGAGCAGAACCCGATGCTCGGTCTGCGCGGCGTCCGGCTCGGTCTCGTCATCCCCGGCCTGTTCGCGTTGCAGGTCCGCGCCATCGCCGAGGCCGCCGCCGAGTGCCGGAAGAACGGCAAGGACCCGCGGCCCGAGATCATGGTGCCGCTCGTCGGAGCCGTGCAGGAGCTCGAGGTCGTCAAGGAGGAGGCCGAGCAGATCATCGCGACGGTCGCCGAGGAGACCGGCCAGTCCGTGCACACGCTGATCGGCACGATGATCGAAGTGCCGCGCGCTGCGCTCACCGCCGGCCAGATTGCCGAAGCTGCGGAGTTCTTCTCGTTCGGCACCAACGACCTGACACAGATGGCGTGGGGCTTCTCGCGCGACGACGTCGAAGGCGCGTTCTTCGGCCGCTACATCGACCTCGGCATCTTCGGCGTGAGCCCGTTCGAGACGCTCGACGCGGAGGGCGTCGGCCGGCTCGTTGAGATCGCGACCAACGAGGGGCGCAAGACCCGTCCCGACCTCAAGGTCGGCGTGTGCGGCGAGCACGGCGGCGACCCGGAGTCGGTGCACTTCTTCCACCGGGTCGGCCTCGACTACGTGTCCTGCTCGCCGTTCCGCGTCCCGGTGGCCCGGCTCGAAGCAGGCCGGGCGGCGGTCGAGACCGCCGGCAGCGACAGTCGTTGACGCCGCTCTTCTGGTTCAAGTGGTTCCTGCGCGCCGCGGCGGCGTTGCTCGCGCTGTTTCTCAGCTATGTGCTTTTCGTCGCGGGACACATCTGGTGGGTGGCGCGGCAGGACAACCATCCGCGGTCCGACGCGATCCTCGTGCTGGGCGCCGCGGAGTACAACGGCCGACCGTCGGCCGTTTTCGCGGCGCGCCTCGACCATGCCGTCACCCTGTACGACGAGCACGTCGCGCCGCGGATCGTCACGGTCGGCGGCAAGCAATCGGGTGACCTGACCACCGAGGCGCGAGCCGCCCAGGACTACTTGGTGCGGCACGGCGTACCGGCCAACGCGATCCTTCCGGTTGAGATCGGGCACGACACGTTGCAGAGCGTTCGGGCGGCGGGTGTGGTCTTCAAGCAGCGCGGCTGGCACTCGGCGGTCGTCGTGACCGATCCCTGGCACTGCCTGCGCGCGCGGACGATGGCGCGGGACGCCGGCATCGCGGCCCAGACGTCACCCGAGCACACCGGGCCGGCGGTGTCCTCGCGCGGCACGGAGATCCGCTACGTCGCCCGCGAGACCCTCGCCTACATCTACTACCAGGTCTTCGGCAACGACAGCGTCCACTCGACCGGCGCCGTCTGAGCTCCC
>JAFAQI010000483.1 GCA_019246495.1 Frankiales bacterium
CCGGTCTCCAGCACGACACGCCGTGCGCCGAGATCTGCGGCAAGGCCTTCGAGATGGCGCAGCAACACCCTGGCGATGCCACGACCGCGCGCGGACGGTACGACGTACATCCGCTTGATCTCGGCCGCGTCCGCTCCGGCACCGTCCGCGACGGCGATCGACTCGTCGAGCAACCGCACGCCGCCGATCGCCACCGGCGTCGTGTCGAGATAGCCGACAACGAACGTGCCGCGGGGTGGCGTGAACTGCGCGGCGTCGACCGGCGACTCGTCGGGTCCGCCGTAGCGTTCGACGTACTCCAGCTGCACGGCCGCGATCAGCGCTTGCGCGCTCGGTCCGTCGTACGGCTCCTCGCGCAGCTCCACGTCGCTCACCCGGCGAGGCTATGGCGCCCGCGCCGGGTCAGGCGAAGTGCTGGTGCCCGCTCGGTCCGGCGGGCGTCTCGTCGACGAACACGACGCCTGGATCACCGGTGACCACCCGGCCGACCTGCGCGAATGGCACCGGCGCATCGAGGTCCGCGAGCAACGTGACCGCGCGCAGCGCCGCGTCCGACCGCATGGTCGCGGCGAACGCGTGGTCCTCACCCCCGCCGGCCACCCAGCTGCGCGGATCGACTCCGAGCGCGAGCGCCGCCTCGACCAGCTCCGGCGGCAACGGCAGGTCGTCGCTCGCCAGCTCGATGCGCACACCGGACGCGATCGCGATGTGACCGAGGTCGGCGACCAGGCCATCGGACACGTCGACCATCGCAGTCGCGCCGGCCTCGGCGAGCCGCAGCGCCGCGTCGTAGGCGACGTCCGGCACCCGGTGCGCGTCCGCGAGCGGATGGTCGCTCCGACCGGCGGACAGCAACGCGAGCCCGGCGGCGGCGAACCCGAGCCGGCCGGCGACAACAACGACGTCACCCGGTTTCGCACCGGCCCGCGTGACGGCGGTGCGGCCGCGCAGGTCGCCGAGTGCCGTGACCGCGACGACGAGAACGTCCGCGGCCGACAGGTCTCCACCGACCACCGACACCCGCAGCCGGGCGCACTCGTCGCGCAGCCCGTCGGTCAGCCCGTCGACCCAGCCGACCTCGAGATCCGCCGGTGCCGCGAGCCCGACCACCAACGCGGTGGGCACGGCGCCCATCGCGAGGATGTCGGCAAGATTCTGGGCGGCGGCCTTGCGGCCCACGTCGTACGCCGTCGACCAGTCGCGGCGGAAGTGCTGCCCTTCGACGAGAAGGTCCGTGCTGACGACCACGCGGCCGTCCGAGACACGCACCACCGCGGCGTCGTCACCGGGGCCGATCAGCACCCCCTCGCCCTGCGGCAGGCGCGCGGCGATGCGGGCGACGAGAGCGAACTCCCCGTCGTCCGAGACCGTCCCATCCGAAACCGAGATGTCCTCCTCGTCCGTCGTTCGATAGCGTGCCAGGGCAGCCCCGACTCGATCTAGGAGTAGCAGTGACCGTGCAGGCCTACATCCTCATCCAGACGGAGGTCGGCAAGGCGGCTGCCGTCGCCTCGGAGATCGCGACCATCAAGGGCGTCACGATGGCGGAAGACGTCACCGGCCCCTACGACGTCATCGTGCGCGCCGAGGCCCGCAACGTCGACGAGCTGGGCAAGCTCGTGGTCGCCAAGGTGCAGGGCGTCAACGGCATCACCCGGACCCTCACCTGTCCGGTCGTTCACCTCTAGTCGCAGCGGCGGTCGGCGCCACCGTGATCGGTGGCGTTACAGGCATCGCCGGCTGCACCGCCGGCACCGTCTCGGTCACGCCACCGCGCCCGCCCGGCATCGTCCGCGAGGCATGCGCGCATCTCGTCGACTACCTGCCGACGTTCCTCAGCGGGCACCGCTCCCGCGTCGTGCAACCGCGCTCGCCACTCGTGCACGCCTGGGGATCGCCGCCGATCGTGCTGCGCTGCGGAGTGCCGAAGCCGAAGGGGTTTGACCCCGCGTCGCCGCAGGTGGCGCAGGTCAACGGCGTCCAGTGGTTCCAGGTCGTCGGTGCGAAGGCCGTCACTTGGACGGCGATCCGCAAGACCGCGGACGTCGAGCTCGTCGTGCCGACGAGCTATCAGTCGCAGGGGCCATTCCTCGTCGTGATCGGGCGCTCGCTCACTCGCTCACTGCCCTGACGTCGCGGCTGTCGTTGGGTCAGCGCAGACCCGTGCCGCGGCGCAACGCATCGTCGAGCAACCGGCTGACGAGCTCGCGGTAGTCGACGCCGGACGCCGCCCACATCCGCGGAAACATGGACGCCGGCGTGAAACCCGGCATCGTGTTGACCTCGTTGACGACGACCGCGCCGTCATCGCTCACGAAGAAGTCGACGCGGGCAAGTCCTTCGCAACCCAAGGCGTCGAACGCGATGACAGCCGTCTTGCGAATTTGCTCGATCTGCTCGGGCGGCAGCTGCGGCGGGATGTCGAACTCGGTGGCGTCGGTCAGATACTTCGCCTCGAAGTCATAGAACGACTGGCCGCCGGTGACCCGGATCTCGGCGGGCGTCGATGCCTGTGGGACACCGTCCGGACCGGCGAGCACACCGCACTCGACCTCACGACCCACGACTGCGCTCTCGACGAGCACCTTCGGGTCGTGCGTCGCGGCGAGGTCGATTGCCGCCGCGAGGTCTGCCGGGTCGTCGACGCGGGAGATGCCGATCGACGACCCGCCGCGCGCCGGCTTCACGAAGACCGGCAGGCCGAGAGCGGTGACGTCGGGAAGCGGCTGGCCCCGTCGTACGACGGCGTAGGGCGGCACCGCGAGACCACTGGCCGCGAGCAGCTGCTTCATGCGGTGCTTGTCCATCGCGGCCGCGGATGCGAACACCCCCGACCCGACGTAGGGCACGCCGGCGAGCTCGAGCAGGCCCTGCAGCGTGCCGTCCTCGCCGTAGGACCCGTGCAGCAACGGGAACACCACATCGACGGCACCGATCTCGTCCGGCACCGCGGCGCCGTCGAGGACGACGAGTTCTTTCGCCGCGGGGTCCGCGGGCAGGGCGAGCGCCACGCCGGTCGGGTCGACGGCCGGAAGCTCACGGCCGCGGATGGCCAGCGCGCTCGCGTCGTCATGGCTGAGCACCCAGCGGCCCTCGGGCGTGATGCCGATGGGTACGACGTCGAAGCGCTCCCGGTCGATCGCCGCGAGAACACTTCCCGCAGACACACACGAGATCGCGTGTTCGGTGCTGCGGCCGCCGAAGACGACGGCGACCCGCAACCGGCGCCGGGAGCTCATCGCGACGACAGTACCCGGCGCGGGTGCCGGGTCGGGTCAGCCGGCGTAAGGACGGATGACGCCGATGAGGTCCGGCCGCCACACCGAGCTGATGCGGACGTTGGCGCCGGTGTAGGGCGCCTCGACCATCTCGCCGTTGCCGATGTACATGCCGACGTGATGGATCGTGTTCGGGTCGCTCGTGTTGGTGGCGAAGAATGCGAGGTCTCCGGGGCGCATCGCCGACGTCGCGATGCGCACGCCTTCCTGCCACTGGTAGCCGGTGTAGTGGTCGATGTGCACGCCGACCTGCGCGTAGGCCCACATCGTCAGTCCGGAGCAGTCGTAGGTGTCCGGGCCGGCCGCGCCCCACTCGTAGGGCTTGCCGATCTGCGACTCCGCTTGCTGCACCGCTTGCTGTTCCGTCGATGCGGAGGCGGTGCCGGCGACGGCACCGGTTGCGCCACCGGTCGATCGGTGCTGCGTCTGCACGACCTGTGCAGCGGCGGCGCGCGCAGCCGCACGCGCCCGCGCCCGTGCGATGGACAACAGCCGTGCTCGCTCCAGCGCCGAGGCATGCCGACGTGCGTCGGCGAGCAACCGGGCGAGCCGGTGCCGCCGCTGGACGAGTGAGGTGAGGGCGGCGGTCTGCTGCGCGACTGCCTTCTGCGCCTGGCTGCGCGCACGAGCGGCGGCTCGCGCGTCAGCTTGCGCCCGGAGCAAGGTCGTGTGCGCCTGGCGGGAGACGACGAGCTGATAGACGCGCGCGGCGTCGAACGCCTCGGTCGCGTCGCGTTGCGACCGTGAGATGACCTCGAGCGTGCCGGCGCGGTCGATCATGTCCTGCGGCCCGTTGGCCGTCAGCAAGGCGTCGATCGATGACAGTCCGCCGGTGATGTAGGCCGTCCGCGCGAAGCGTGCAACGCGCTGTTGTGCCGACCCCAGCTGGTGGGTGGCCGCGGCCAGGACGACGTCAGCCGCTGTCGCTTGCCGGCGATCGGCCACTTCGCGCACCCGCGCGCCGTTGTAGGCCTCGATGGCGATCTCGGCGCGCGCCTGGAGCTGCTGGAGCGCAGCGCGCGCGTCGACAAGACGCGCGGCCGCTCGGCGTACCTGTCGTTCCCGCTGGGAGACCGCGGCCCGGCCCGCGGCCACGGCGCGGGCTGACGGCCCGTGACCGTGACCGGCACTGGCGGGCGCTGCCGAGACGGGTGCGAGAAGGCTGCCGGCGAGCACGGCGACGGTCGCCCCGCGGCGCAACCGCATCGACGCCATGCCTGTGACTGTAGTGACAGATGGGGCAGTTGGGAACGATCGTGCGCTCAGCCGAGCGCGTCGAGCGCTGCGCTGAGGTCCCGGATCAGGTCGTCCGGGTCCTCGAGGCCGATCGAGATCCGGACCGACGCCGGTCCGATTCCGGCTGCCGCGAGAGCCGCGTCGTCGAGCTGGCGATGCGTCGTCGAGGCGACGTGGCTCACGACCGTGTGCACCCCGCCGAGGCTCGTGGCGACCTCGGCGACGCGCAGCGCGTTGCAGAGCGCCAAGCCGGTGTCCCGATCACCCTCGGGTGTGACGGTGACGATCGCGCCGTACCGGGTTCCCTCCGGGCCGGAGTCGAAGAGCTTGCCCGCGAGCGCATGCTGCGGATGCGAGGCGAGGCCCGGGTAGTCGAGCCGGGCGACCCGCGGATGCTCGGCGAGCGCCTCGGCCACTGCGCGCGCGGTTGCACAGTGCCGCGCCACCCGCAACGGCAGTGTGGCCAGGCCGCGGTGCAGCAGGAACGCCTCGTCCGGCGCCAGACCGCCACCGAGATCGATGCGCGCCTTTCGCACGTGTGCGACGAGGTCGACATCGCCGACGACGGCGCCGCCGGTCGCGTCGCTGTGACCGCCCAGATACTTCGTCGCGGAGTGCACGACGAGATTCGCGCCCCACTGCAACGGACGACATACGACGGGCGACGCGAACGTGCTGTCGACAACGAACGGCACGCCCGCTTCGCGGCAGATCGCTGCGATCGCCGGAAGGTCGGCAACTGCCGTCGTCGGGTTGGCGATCGTCTCCGCCCAGACGACGGCCGTCTCGGGACGGATGGCGGCGCGAACGGCGTCGTTGTCGGTGCCGTCGACGAACGTCGCGTCCACACCGAAGCGGGCAAGGACATGACGGAGTACGCCGAACGTCCCGCCGTAGACGGCCGCGGGTGCGACCACGTGCTTGCCGACGCCGCCCAAGGTCAGCAGCACCGTGGAGATTGCCGCCATGCCTGACGCGAACGCCTGCGCCGCGACTGGCCGGTCGACGCCGTGTGCCTCGAGCGACGCAAGCCCCAACGCGAAGGCGTCGGCGGTCGGGTTGTCCACCCGGCTGTAGGAGTAGCCGCTGCTGCGGTCTCCCAGCACGTCGGCGTAGTCCTCTGCAGTGTCGAAGCGGAACGCAGCCGTGCGATAGGTCGGCAGACCGAGTGGCGGCTGCGCGGGGGCAGGCGGTCGCGGCGCGTGGACCGCGCGCGTGTTCTCGCCGCGCGATGCGCCGGCTCCGCCCTCGACGATCGGGAGGTTGTGCTGTTCGCCCGGCTCAGACATCGGCGTCTCTCTCGTGCTTGGGATCGCTGCTGAGCAAGGACAACAACATCTCCTGCACGGTCATGCCCTCGTGCACGACGAGCTCGACGTGCGCGGTGATGGGAACGGCGACGTGGTGCCGGCGCGCGAGGTCGAGGATCGACCGGCAAGACTTCACGCCCTCGGCGGTCTGCTGCGTGATCGCGATGACGTCGTCGACGGACATGCCGCGGCCGAGGTTCTCGCCGAAGGTGCGGTTTCGGCTCAGCGGTGACATGCACGTCGCCACGAGGTCGCCGACACCGGCGAGACCGGCGAACGTCAACGGCTCCGCGCCGAGCGCCTCGCCGATGCGCGCCATCTCGGCAAGCCCGCGTGTGATGAGCGACGCCTGCGCGTTGTCACCGAAACCGAGGCCGGCCGCCATGCCGACCGCCAGCGCGATCACATTCTTGACCGCGCCACCGAGCTCGCAACCGATGACGTCGTGGTTCGTGTAGGGCCGGAAGTAGCCCGAGTTGCAGGCCTGCTGCACCCGCTCGGCGACGTCGAGGTCGGTGCACGCGACGACACTCGCCGTCGGCTGCCGGCCCGCGATCTCGCGCGCGAGGTTGGGGCCAGAGACAACGGCGACGCGATCGGGATCGCAGTCCGCGACCTCGCAGATGACCTCGCTCATCCGCTTCGTCGTTCCGAGCTCGATGCCTTTCATCAGGCTGACGAGGACCGCGTCACTCGGCAGCAGGTCGCGCATCGACTCGAGGTTCTCCCGAGCGGTCTGCGACGGTACGGCGACAACCACGAGCTCGGCTTCCGCGAGAGCTTCATCGACGTCGGCGGTCGCGCGCAGGGCCGGCGAGAGCTCTGCGTCGGGAAGGTAGGCCGGGTTGCGATGTGTGCTGCTGATTGCCGAGGCGATCTCCGGTCGCCGCGCCCACAGCACGGTGTCGGTGCCGGCGTCGACGAGCACCTGCGCGAAGGCAGTGCCCCACGAACCGGCGCCGAGCACTGCTGCGCGAGTCACGCGGACTCCCGGATCGCCGCGGCCTTCGCGTCGTAGAACTCCGCCGGCGGAACTCCGCCGCGCAACTCGGCGAGCTGCTCGGCAACCCGTCGCATGATGACGTCAGTAGCGGCGTGCAAGAGCTCTCCTGTCATCGGCTTGCCCTGGAAGGCAGAGAGGTCGACCGGAGGGCCGGCGAGGATCTGCATCGTGCGGCGGGGAAAGAGCCTCGGGCGACGTGCTTTGTAGGGAAGGATCGCCTGCGGTCCCCACTGCGCGATCGGGATGACCGGTGCGCCGGAGAGCAACGCCACACGAGCGATGCCCGTCCGCGCCTTCATCGGCCACAGGTCCGGGTCCCGAGTGGCGCTGCCCTCGGGATAGATCAGCACGCACTCGCCGCGCGCCAGCGCGTCGACCGCCGGCTGCAAGGCGGCGGAGGCGTCGGCGGCGTGCCGGTAGACGGGGATCTGCTGGGCGCCTTCGAATATCCACTTCAACGGCGGCTTCCGGAACAGCTCCGCCTTTGCGAGGAACCGCGGCGGCCGGCGCTGGTTGAAGAGGAAGTGGCCGATGATGAGCGGGTCAAGCTCGCTGACGTGGTTGGCGGCGACGATGATGCCGCCCTCGGGAGGAAGGTTCTCTGCTCCGCGCCAGTCGCGCTTGGTCAGCAGCAGCGACAACGGCTTGACCACGCAGACGACGAGCCGGTACCAGAAGCCGAGGCGCAGTCGCGGACGCTGTCGCGACATCAGCACCACCACCCTTGCCGGGACCGGACAACCCGTCGACTTGCGAGGATGCCAGACGTGGGCGCACCCGGGCAGTCGTGGGCGATCGTCATCCCGGTCAAGCGCCTGGATCGGGCGAAGACCCGGCTGACGGTCGCGGCGCCCCTGCGTCGGCGCCTGGCGCTTGCGATGGCGCTCGACACCCTCGACGCCGCCCTGCGCTGCGAATCGGTTGACACCGTCATCGTCGTGACGGACGAACCGGAAGTCGCGACCGTTGCGCGGGACCGGGGCGCCGTGGTCGTCGCCGACGAGCCGGATGACGGTCTGAACGCGGCTTTGCGGCACGGTGCGGCACGTGCGCCCGGTGGCGCGGGCGTGGCTGCAGTGGCCGCGGATCTGCCCGCTCTCCGGCCGGACGAGCTGGACGGCCTGCTCAGGGCAGCGGCCGCGCATCCGGTGTCGGTCGTCGCCGATGCGGCTGGATCCGGTACGACGCTCTATGCCGCCGCAGGCCAGGCGAAGTTCGACCCGAGATTCGGCCCCGACTCACTGGCCGCGCATGTCACGGCGGGGGCCGTCGATCTGACGCCGGTCGCCGGGGTCTCATTGCGGACGGATGTCGACACGCTCGACGACCTGCGCGCCGCGAGTCGGCATGGCGTCGGGGCGGCGACGGCGAGCGCGGTGCGCGAGCTCGACCGGCACGTAGGCTGACGCGATGCAGGCGACGGTTCGCAGCTTCGACGCGCGCAGTCGCAGCGGGGACGTTCTGATGGACGACGGGTCGGTGCGGACGTTCGACGAGCGCGCGTTCGACGCGTCCGGCCTGCGGTTGCTTCGCTCGGGTCAGCGCGTCCGGCTGCGCACCGATGCCGATGGTCGCGTCGTGTTCCTCACGATCGCGACGCTGCCCGACTCGGCGGACTGAGACCTCAGACGACTGAGCCCACATAACTGGGCCGGCCGCCTCGTCTCCGAGGCGGCCGGCGCAGTCAGGTGCAGGTGTGCCGCTGGTCAGCGCTTGGCGGCGGTCTTGCGGGCCGTCGACTTCTTCGCCGTCGACTTCTTGGCGGTGCTCTTCTTGGCCGTGGTCTTCTTGGCCGTCGACGTCTTGCGGGCGGGCGCCTTCGTCGCCTTGCGGGCGGCACCACGCGCGGCCGAGGCGGCCTTGCCCGGCGCCGACGCGGCGGAGCGAGCCGTCGAGCGCGCACTTGCTGCCGTGCTCTTCGCGGCAGCCTTCGTCGCAGCGTCCGCGACCTTGCCGAGCTTCACGGCGCCGCTGACGACACCCTTGAACTGCGTGCCCGGGCGGAACTTGGGCACGGACGTCTTCTTGACCTTGACGGTTTCGCCGGTCCGGGGGTTGCGACCGGTGCGAGCGGCGCGCTCCACCTTCTCGAAGACGCCGAAACCGGTGAGAGCGACCTTCTCGCCCTGGGCGACGGCGCGCTGGATGGTGTCGAGCACCGCGTCGACCGCGTGCTCGGCAGCTCTCTTGTCCACCCCAAGGCGATCGCGGATCGCGTCGATGAGCTCGGCCCTGTTCACGTTGTCCCTCCGATTGCACGTCGAGGCCGGCCCTCGACCCTCTGGGGAACCTAGTGGTCGGCACGGTCGCCGACAACGACCCTGACCGATTTTCTTTTGTGTCGCAGCGGCTTTCGCGCGGCGCGTCAGGCAGTCGTCGGCAGCCAGTGCTGCCGGCCGGCCTCGAAGGCGTCGATGTCCGCGACGTGGGTGAGGGTCAGCCCGATGTCGTCGAGGCCCTCCATCAGGCGCCAGCGCGTGTAGTCGTCGAGGTCGAACGCGGCCGTGACGTCACCGGCAGAGACCTGCCGCTCGACGAGGTCGACTGTGACGGCGGTGTCGGGCGCCGACTCGACGATCTGGTGCAGCTGCTCGACGAAGTCGGCGTCGAGGACGACCGGCAGCAGCCCGCCCTTCAGCGCGTTGCCGCGGAAGATGTCGCCGAACCGCGGTGCGATGACGACCCGGAAGCCGTAGTCCTGCAATGCCCAGACCGCATGCTCGCGCGACGATCCCGTGCCGAAGTCGGGACCGGCAAGCAGCACGGTCGCCCCGGCGTACCTGGCGTCGTTGAGGACGAACTCCGGATCGCTCCGCCAGGCCGCGAACAGGCCGTCCGCGAAGCCGGTCCGGGAGACGCGCTTGAGGTATTCGGCGGGGATGATCTGGTCGGTGTCGACGTTGCTGCGACGCAACGGCAGCGCGGTCCCGGTGTGCACGGTGAACGGTTCCATGGCCGGCTCCTAGAGGTCGCCGGGCGCGGTCAACCGGCCCGTGACGGCAGTGGCGGCGGCGACCGGCGGCGACACGAGATGCGTCCGGCCGCCAGGCCCCTGCCGACCCTCGAAGTTGCGGTTGGAGGTGGAGGCGCTGCGCTGCCCGGGCGCGAGCTTGTCGGGGTTCATGCCGAGGCACATCGAGCAGCCCGCGCCGCGCCACTCCGCACCGGCGGCGGCGAACACCTCGTGCAGACCTTCGGCCTCCGCGCTGGTCTTGACGTCGACCGAACCCGGTACGACGAGAACGCGTACGCCGTCGGCGACGCGGCGGCCGCGAAGCACATCGGCAGCCGCGCGAAGGTCCTCGAGGCGGCCGTTGGTGCAGGAGCCGATGAAGACGGTGTCGACGTCGACGTCGCGCAGTGCAGTGCCGGGAGTGAGTGCCATGTAGTCCAGCGCACGTTGCGCCGCCGTGCGCTGTGACTCGTCGTCGAACGATGCCGGATCCGGCACCCGGCCGGACAACGGCGCACCCTGGCCCGGGTTGGTGCCCCACGTCACCCAGGGCGACAGCGCCGACGCGTCGACGTCGACGACGGTGTCGAACACAGCGTCCTCGTCTGTCGGCAGCGACCGCCAGTTCGCGACGGCGGCATCCCAGTCGGCACCAGTCGGCGCGTGCGCGCGGCCGCGCAGGTAGTCGAACGTCGTGTCATCGGGGGCGATGAGACCGGCGCGCGCACCCGCCTCGATCGACATGTTGCAGAGCGTGAGGCGCCCTTCCATCGAGAGCGCGCGGACCGCGCTGCCCGCATACTCGATCGCGTACCCGACGCCTCCGGCGGCGCCGATCTTCGCGATCATCGCGAGCGCGAGGTCCTTGCCCGAGACGGCCGCGGGCA
>JAFAQI010000520.1 GCA_019246495.1 Frankiales bacterium
CGTGCGGTCGTGAGCGTCGGCGATTCGGCGTACGACGTCGGCATCGAGCAGGCCGTGTCCGCGCCCGAGCGGACTCCACGACTCGGTGACGATGCCGTGCTGCTCGTGAAACGCGCGGAGCTCGTCCTGCGGAAAGCCCGGATGCAGCTCGACCTGGTTCACCGCCGGCGTGATGCCGGTTGCGTCGATCAGCCGCTCGATGTGCGACGGGTTGAAGTTCGAGACACCGATGGCCCGCACACGCTTGTCGGCGTAGAGCTCGGTCAGGGCTTGCCAGGTCTCCACGTAGAGGTCGCGCTGTGGCGTCGGCCAGTGGATCAGGTAGAGGTCGAGCACGTCGAGACCGAGCAGCTTCATGCTCGCGTCGAAGGCACGGAGCGTCTTGTCGCGACCATGCTCAGAGTTCCAGACCTTGGTCGTGACGAAGATCTCGTCGCGCGGCACGTCGCTCGTGGCGATCGCACGGCCGACGCCCTCCTCGTTGCCATAGAGCGTGGCGGTGTCGATCAGGCGATAGCCGGCGTCGAGCGCGGCCGTCACGGGCGCGACGACCTCGTCCGGCGGCACCCGGAACACACCGAATCCGAGGGCCGGCATCTCGACGCCGTTGTTGAGAGTTCGCACGGGGATTGAGGTCACGGATTCAGTATCTATGAGCCCGATCGGGCGGGATGTCACGCTGGTCGCATGCGGCGGTGGGCGGTTGGGCGACGACCGGCGCCTGGCGTGCCGCACGCGCGGAGCCGCGTCAGCGTCGCGATCGGGTGCGTCGTGATCGCTCTCGCGGTCGTTCTGGGCGGCTGTGACACCGCCCGGCCACCGGTCGCGCATCAATCTCCGTCGACGTCGAAGTCGGCCGGTCCGTCACTGCCGCCGGGCAGCTCACCACGACCACTGGCGCGCGGGCTGCAACGCGGCTGGGTGCACGGCGTCGGAGTCGATGCGCCAGCCGAGTGGAAGCTCGATGCGCTGCATTGCGGCGTGCCGGTGGCTGACACGTTGATCGTGACAACCGTCGGCTACGCGCCGACCTACTGCTTGGCCAGCCCACCGGCTGGAGTGTCGTTCGCGTGGCTGGGCTCCTACCAGAACGGTCTGCATCCCGGCCTCGCGCTCGGCCACTACATCCTCAGCGGACGCCAGCTGGCCCGGCTGCGGCCGAGGCAGATCAACAACGTGCTCGTGGCGAGCGGCCAGGTGACCAGGCTGCACGGCCAGCGCGTGCTGCTCGTCGTCGTACCGCATCGGCACGTGTTCCTGTTCGTGTCCTCACCGCATCCCGACGCCGTCGCAAAGCTTGTCGATTCACTTCAAGCGGTCGACGTCGACCCGGACACCGGCTGTCGGACCTTCACCCGGACCTACGACGATGTCGCCAGCCTGCCGGCGGGATCGAGTCGTACGCCGGTGCCGGGCGCGCCGACCTCGACCGTGGCGTGCTACTACGTCGACGGCTGGCTCGAAGCGACCGGCGAGCTGTCGTCCGCGCAGACGAGCAAGCTCGTTGTGGCGATCGACGTCGCGCCGCGCGCGCGGATCTCCCACTCCTGCGACAAGGTGCGGCAGGGGTCCTACGCGGCACCCGGGCCCATGCTGTTGCAGTTCCGCTACCCGTCGCAAGCGCCGGTCAGCGCTGTCGCGCGCATCTTCGCCTGTCACGGCTGGCAGAGCTACGTGAGCAACGGCCGGTCGACCAGGCGCATGACACTCGCGGTGCTGCATGCGATCCCGCGGTTGTGGGGCTACCTGCTTCCCCCCGGCGTGAAGTGACCAGGCCTCCGGCAGCTAGCGCAGGCGGAGGAGCGGGACAAGCAGCTCGTCGTCGGTGAGGGAGCCGTGCTGGCCCGGCATCGACGCGAGACGGGGAAGCCGGCGTCGTTCGACGACACCGCCGTTTCCGGTTGCGAGGGCGATGACGTCGCCGATGCGTCGTCGTGCGGAGTCGGTGACGACCGGACCGAACAGTCCCGCGTCGATCGCGACGTCTCCGGTCAGCACGACCCAACCGTCGCCCAGCAGCTCCCGCCAGCGAGTGGCGACCGCATCGGCCGCGCCAGGCGTTGTGTGCACATGTCGCATGCGCGGCTCACCGGCAAGTGCGATCACGTCCTCGTGCAGCGCGGCGTGC
>JAFAQI010000526.1 GCA_019246495.1 Frankiales bacterium
GTGCGGCAGGAGAAAGGTCTCTACAACCGACTGGCGGCGCGAGGGCGCATGCAGCGCCTGGTGAGTGATGCGGAGATCGACCGCGCGATCACCGAGCCGCCGAGCGACACGCGGGCCTACTTCCGCGGGCGCTGTTTGGCGAAGTTCGCCGACGACGTGGCGGCGGCATCGTGGGACTCGGTCATCTTCGACGTCGGCCGCGACTCGTTGCAGCGGGTGCCGATGCTCGAGCCGTTGCGCGGCACCCAGGCACACGTCGAAGACCTGCTTGCTCGCTCGACGACGGCTGCCCAGCTCGTGGACGAGATCTCGGGGCGCTGACGTGCAGATCCTCGCGGTCGTCGGCGGGTTGCTCGTCGCCGTGCTCGCGTGGGCGGTCGGCCAGGATCTCCGCGAGTCACGCCGTGGTACCCGCCGTCGCCCCAGCGCGGACATCGCCGCCGAAGCGGCCAACAGCCGGCTCGACCTCGACGCGGTGCCGCACGAACCGGCGCGCCGGGCGGGGCAGCGCGACTGGGCGACGTACCGCGCCCGGGACCGCCGGCCGCCGGCGGAGTGATTCGCGCGGTCTAGGGGAGTGGGCTGCCGCCCCAGAAGACGTCCTCGAGACCCTTGCCGCGCCAGTCGCCCCATGCGCCGTAGAGCATGTGGTTGCTCAACGCGATCGTCGACGTGTCGTCGCCGGCGACGTAGTAGTCCGGGGCGGGCTTCGACCAGCGTGAGCTGAGTCGGCGCAGGCCGAGGAACGTCTGCCCGCGGTTGTGGGAGGCGGCGACGTAGAAGGCGTAGGAGCCGTCGGGCCGCGTCGCTCGCCAGCCGACGCCGAACGTTCCGTTCGGCGCAAAGGCGATCCATGGCTTGACGACGGTGGTGTTCTGCACCGAAAGGCGGGACGGTCCGTGCCAGGTCCGGCCGGCGTCCGTGGTTCGGTAGAACAGCAGTGCGTTGCCGGTGTTCGTCATCACCGTGAACGTTCCGCGGCGAGTGGGGTCAGCCGCCGTCTGCGGCCCGGGGTTGTCGGGGATCGGTGTGTGGACCCGGTGCAGATGACGGGCGGCGTCGCTGCTGGTGAGGAAGTCGAGGCAGCTGCAGCCAGCTTCGCCGCTTGGTGGGCGAACTGCCAGCGCGACCATCCCGAACGCCGCACCGAGTGGCGCGCTGCCGAGGTTGGCGGCGGGTACGACGATGGGGTTGCTCCACGTCCGGCCACGGTCCGTCGATGCGGTGAGGTAAACGGTGCCCGTGCCGCTTCCGTCGGCACGGACCTGCGTGCCGTCGATGAACAGGTCGCGGGTCTGCGGGTCGATCGTCAGCCATGGCCGGTCGTCGTAGGTGCGGATGCCGTCGTCGTCCTGCGGATGTGAGCCCTGTCCGATCTCGCCGGGCGCGACGACCGAGGGCTTGCTCCAGGTGCGGCCGCCGTCGGTCGAGCGGAGCATCCGGTATTCGCTGTCTCCGACGAAGCCGAGGCTGGCATAGGCGGAGGCCATGACGTAGGCGGTGCCGCGTCGGTCGAAGACGACGATGGAGTCGGAGCAGTTGTTCTCAGCCGGGTCGGTGGTGAAGTCGTTGGCTGGCAGCGCGTGCCGCGTCCAGGTCCGGCCGCCGTTGAACGTCACCGCATAGTCGCAACCTTGGATCTGCTGCGTTGCATCGCGACTGCTGGGCGGGTCGACCTGGCCGTTGACCGCGTTGGGGACGAACGCGTCGTTGTTGCGGAGATAGATCGCAATCATGTTGCGCGGGTTCGCGGGGTTGACCGCGATGCTCGGCTCGCCGTCCTCGTGATGCGCATCCTTCGACAGGTTCGCGTCGAAGGCGTGGCCGCTCCACGGGTTGTCGACGCTCGCGAGCGCGGGCGCGGCGGTCGCGACGACGGCGAGTGCGATGAGGGCGAGGCGGCGACCGCTGACCGGGCGGGAGGTCATCCGCCGATGGTGGCGAGACGGCAGCCGCTGAACAAGGGAGGTTCCGGCGCTAGCTGCGCTCGAGCCGCCCCAGGTCGCGGCGGGCGCGCTCTGCTTCGGCGTGCGCGGCTCGCGCGGCCTTGTGAGCCTCGG
>JAFAQI010000021.1 GCA_019246495.1 Frankiales bacterium
GCGCACGCCGGTGCACGTCGCGCTGATCCTCTTCATCCTCGCGGTGTTCACGTTCGGCGTCGCGTTCAGCTCGCAGGCGAGCGGCCTCGGCTCCGCCAACGTGCGGCTGGCCGGGCTGCTCGAGCAGCTGGCGTTCTTCATCGTGTGCATGGCCCTCGTGCGAGTCATCGGCAACATCGACGTCGCGCTGCGGGCGCTCGCCGCAGCGGCAGTGATCGCTGCGGCAATCGCCGTCATCGAGCACATCACGCTCGGCTCGTGGGGCCACTGGCTGTTCGAGCACGCGACGCAGAACCGGTTCACCAACGCCTCCCATCAGCTCGCCCTGCGCGGTGACACCCGGCGGGTGAAGGCCGGCTCCGACTTCGCGTTGGAGTTCGGCTGGGTGATGGTCGTGCTGCTGCCCGCCGTCGTCGTCACGTCGTTGCGGCACAAGTGGTCGCAGGTGACCTATCCGGTGGGTGTCGCGCTGGTGACGCTCGCGGTCTATTGGTCCTACTCGCGCAGCGCGCTGGCCGGTCTCGTCATCGTCCTTGTTGCGCTCGCGCTGGCCGCGCGTGAGCCGCGCGCGACCTACGCCATCGGTGTCACGCTCATCAGTTTCGTCGCGGTCTGGGCAATCCATCCGATCGTCGCGTCCCACTTCAGCGAGAGCGTCGCGTCGGGCTCGGTCAACGTGCGGTTCCAGCGGCTGGGTCCGGTGCTCCAGGCGGTGGCACCGCATCCGTTCCGCGGGCTCGGGCTCGGTCTGCTCGACCAGTCGGGCTTCCCGACCACCGACAACGCGTTCCTGCTGAACTACGTCGAGATCGGCGCTGTGGGTGTCGTAGCGCTGGGCGTGCTGCTGCTCGTGACACTCACGCAGGCGATGCGCGGCTTGGCAATCGCGGACGACGATGCGCGGCTCGTCGTCGCCGCGAGCGTCGCAGCGATCCTCGCCTACATCGGCAGCACGATCTTCTACGACGCGTTCACCCTCGAGCAGGGTCTCAACGTGATGTGGGTGTTCGTCGCGATCGCGACACTCCTTATCGAACAGCACACCGGTGTCCTGCGACTGCCCGCGCCAGGTCGGATGTTGTTCGGAATCACGGCGGTGGCCGGCGTCGGGCTCGGTGTCGCTGCTTACTTCGTGGCGCCCTCGTTCGTCGGCAACGACCTCGTGTTCACGACGCTGCCTGCCTACAGCGACGCGCTGCCGTTCAACCCGACGCTGTCGGGTACGACGCTGGGCAACACGGTGTGCACCGAGATCGAGCACATGACGCTGCGAGACGCATCGGTGACGTGCACGATCCAGCCGGCCACCGTGGGCACCGGAAGCCTGCACGTCGAGGCAACGAATCTGCATGCGTACAACCGCACGGTGCGCCTCATCACCGCGGAGGCGAAGGCGAACGGTGACGCGTCGTTTTCCGTCTATGCCGAAGGATCGCCGACGTCCGGGCGGCGCGCGGTCTGGGCAACCGCTCCGATGTGGGTGCCGGTCGGCCTGCTCGGCCTGCTGGTGCTCGCGCCGTGGCGCCGTCGGCGCGACGGTGACGGGAACGGCGACGCAGACGTGGCGACGTCATCGACCGGTGCGTCGCGACTGTCTGCGTTCGCGCAACCGGCCGCGGCCGGCGGCTGACCGATGACCGAGCAGCGGCCGTCGCCTGAGCCGGCCGCGGTGTCGATCCCCGTCTCGATAATCGTGCCGACGCACAACCGGGTACCTCGACTCGCCGAGTGCCTGGCCGAGCTCATCGCGGCGGCCCGGCCGGGCGACGAGATCATCGTCGTCGACTCGGCATCACGCGATGCTGGCGCTGTCGAAGCCGTCGTTGCGGCGCTGCGGTCGTCACCCGTGGATGTGCAGCTGGTGCGCGAGAACGTCCCCGGTGCCTCGCGAGCGCGCAACGCCGGATGGCGCGCAGCAACGCGGGACGTCGTCGTGTTCGTCGACGACGACGTGACGGTCGGCGAGGGCTGGCGGGAACGGTTGGTCGCGCCGTTCTCCGATCGGGCGGTCGCGTTCGTCGCGGGCCGGATGGCCGCGGCGCAGTCCGGTGGCCGGCCGCTCGCCGTACGGCTCGGCTCGCGCGCATATCCAGTCGCGCTCGGCGATCCGCATCCGGGCGCGAGCGGCAACCTCGCTGTACGGCGTGGGGTGCTTGCGGATGTCGGCGGTTTCGACGAGCGGCTCGGCCCGGCGACGTGGTTCGCGGGAGCCGAGGACCACGACCTGCTCGACCGCATCCTGCTCACCGGCGCGCGTGGCTGGTTCGAGCCGGCCGCGGTCGTCTACGGCGATCAGCCGCAGTCGTCCCGCGAGGCGCGCGCCAAGATGTGGGCCTACGGCAAAGGCGCGGGTGCGCGCCTCGCGAAACTTGCCCGGGCCGACCGGTCGACTGCGCGAACTTTGGCGCCGAAGTTGCTGCCGCAGTTGCGACGGCGGCCGA
>JAFAQI010000028.1 GCA_019246495.1 Frankiales bacterium
GCTCGCGATCGAGACCCTCGGCGGCGTCGCCACCGTGCTGATCCCGCGCAACACGACGATCCCGACCCGCAAGAGCGAGACGTTCTCGACCGCGGCCGACAACCAGACCTCGGTCGAGGTCCACGTCACCCAGGGCGAGCGCCAGCTCGCGCGGGACAACAAGACGCTGGGCAAGTTCCAGCTGTCCGACATCCCGCCGGCGCCGCGCGGCGTGCCGCAGATCGAGGTCACGTTCGATATCGACGCGAACGGCATCGTTCACGTGTCGGCGAAGGACCTCGGCACCGGCAAGGAGCAGTCGATGACGATCACGGGTGGCTCGGCGCTGCCGAAGGACGACATCGACCGCATGATGCGCGAAGCCGAGCAGTACGCCGAGGACGACCGCAAGCGTCGCGAGTCGGCAGAGACGCGCAACCAGGCCGAGTCGCTCGTCTACTCGACCGAGAAGTTCCTCACCGACTCCGGCGACAAGGTGCCGGAGGACGTGAAGAACGAGGTGACGACTGCGGTCGCCGACGTGAAGAAGGCGCTCGAGGCTGATGACGTCGACGCGATCAAGCGGTCGGTCGAGACGCTTGCGACGGTCAGCCAGAAGATGGGCCAGGCGATCTACGCCGACACGGCCGCTGCGGCCGGCGGTGCGCCGGGCGGCGAGTCGGCTGCCAACAGCGACGACGACGTCGTCGACGCCGAGATCGTCGACGAAGGCGACGGGAGCGCCCAGTGACGGACGCGCCCCGCGAGGGCGACCGCCCCGAGGACGGGCCGGTGATCCGCGACAAGCGGCGCATCGACCCCGCGACCGGTGAGGTCCGGCCGGAGGCCGCAGCAGCGGCCTCCGGCAGCACCGGCGCGGACCCGGACACGTCGCTCGAGGACGAGCTCGCGCAGGTCGTCAGTGACGACCTGCAGCGGCTGCTCGACGAACGGACCGGCGATCTGCAACGCGTGCAGGCGGAGTTCACCAACTACCGCCGTCGCGTCGAGCGGGACCGTCAGGCGGTCGCCGAGCAAGCACTGGCCTCCGTCCTCATCGGTCTGCTTCCGGTGCTCGACGACATCGACCGGGCGCGGTCGCACGGCGAGGTCGACGGCGGCTTCAAGCTCGTCGCCGACGGTCTCGAGACGACGTTGTCGAAGCTCGGGCTGCAGCGGTTCGGTGACACCGGCGAACCGTTCGACCCGACGATCCACGAGGCACTCACCCACGCGCTGTCGAGTGACGTCAGCGAGCCCACGTGCGCGGAGGTCTACCAGCCCGGCTATCGCGTCGGCGACCGCATCCTGCGGCCGGCGCGGGTCGCCGTACAGGAACCGGCGGACAGCGCACCGGATGACGAAGGCGGCGCCGAGAGTTGAGCGCGCGGGACTACGTCGAGAAGGACTACTACAAGTCCCTCGGTGTCGCGAAGGACGCGAGCCAGGCCGACATCAAGAAGGCCTATCGCAAGCTCGCGCGCCAGCATCATCCCGACGCCAACAAGGGTGACAGCGCGTCGGAGGAGAAGTTCAAGGAGATCTCCGAGGCATACGACGTGCTGTCCGACGAGACCAAGCGCCGGGAGTATGACGAGGCCCGCACGCTCTTCGGCTCCGGCGGCTTCCGGATGCCAGGCGGTGGCAACGGAGCCGGCGGCGGTGTCCCGTTCGACCTGTCGGACCTCTTTGGGGCCGGCGGCGAGGGCGGTGGTGGTCTCGGAGACATCTTCGGGAACATCTTTCGCGGCCGTCCGGGCGCGGCTGCGCGCCGTGGGGCGGACGTCGAAGCCGATGTGACGTTGTCGTTCGACGAGGCCGCGCGTGGTGTCACTGTGCCGGTGCAGCTCTCCGGCACTGGTAGCTGCCCGACCTGCCGCGGGAGCGGCGCGAAGCCCGGCACCGCGACGCACGTCTGCCCACGGTGCAGCGGGACCGGCATGAGCAACCGCAACGCCGGCGGCTTCGCGTTCGCCGAGCCCTGCCGCGAGTGTCGCGGCCGCGGCATCCTCGTCGACGACCCGTGCCCGACGTGTCACGGCAGCGGGCAGGCCCTGTCGACCCGCACGCTGCGGGCACGCATCCCGGCCGGCGTCGGCGACGGCCAGCGGATCCGATTGGCCGGCAAGGGCCAGCCGGGCGAGCGCGGCGGTCCCGCCGGGGACGTGGTCGTGCACGTGCACGTGCAGCCGCACCCGGTCTTCGGTCGCAAGGGCCACAACCTCACGCTGACCCTGCCCATAACGTTTCCGGAGGCGGCGCTGGGTTCGACG
>JAFAQI010000043.1 GCA_019246495.1 Frankiales bacterium
GACGCGCTTCGTCAACGGGCAGCACCTTTCGCCGGCATCGACGCACCTGTCGTTCGTCCGTGACTACGGGCTCGACTTCGGTGCCGTGCTGTTCGTCGTGTGGGCCTACTTCATGGTCGCCGCGACGTCGAACGGCGTGAACCTCACCGACGGTCTCGACGGCCTCGCCAGCGGCGCGTCGTGCATGGTGTTCGGCGCCTACGTGATCATCGCGTTCTGGCAGTTCGGCAACAACTGCGTCAACACGGCGCCGGTGAACAACTGCTACGACGTCCGCGATCCGCTCGACGTCGCGATCATCGCGGCGGCGGCGATGGGCGCCTGCTTCGGCTTCCTGTGGTGGAACGCATCACCAGCTCGCATCTTCATGGGCGACACGGGTTCGCTGGCGCTCGGTGGCGCGCTCGCCGGCATCGCGATCACCACGCGCACAGAGCTTCTGCTGATCGTGCTCGGCGGTCTCTACGTCGTCGAAGCCGCATCAGTCATCGTGCAGGTGCTGGCCTTCCGGTTCTTCCGAAGACGCGTGTTCAACATGGCGCCGGTGCACCACCACTTCGAGATCGCCGGCTGGAACGAGAACACCGTCATCGTGCGCTTCTGGATCATCGCCGGGCTCGCCGTCGCGTTCGGGCTCGGAGTGTTCTACGCCGAGTTCCTCTCGCGCGGCTCGTTGCGGTGACCGCGCAGCCGGGGTCGGGGGAGTTCTCGGGCCGGCGCGTCGCCGTCGCCGGCATCGCGATGTCGGGCGAGGCCGCCGCCGACGTCCTGCTGCAGCTCGGCGCGCGCGTGCTCGTCGTCGACGGGCGGGACGGACCGGCCGAGCAGGAAGTGGCGGAGCGGCTGCGCGCAGCCGGTGCGGAGGTGCGGCTGGGTGACGCCGAGTCGCCCGTCGACGCCGACCTCGTCGTCACATCACCGGGATGGCGTCCCGACCAGCCGCTGCTTGCCGCGGCGCTCCGCGGCGGCGTCGAGGTCATCGGCGAGCCCGAGCTCGCCTGGCGGTTGCGCCCGTGGGGGACGTACGGGCCGGCGCCGTGGGTCGCCGTCACCGGCACGAACGGCAAGACGACGACCGTCGGAATGGTCGAGGCCGTCCTGCGCGCCGCGGGCTACCGGGTCACCGCCGCCGGCAACGTCGGCCGTCCACTCGTGACGGCCGTGACCTCGGCGTCGTACGACGTCCTGGCCGTCGAGCTGTCCAGCTTTCAGCTGCACTGGAGCAGCGAGCTGGCTCCGGACGCCGCGGTCGTGCTCAACATCGCGCCGGACCATCTCGACTGGCACGGCTCGCTCGACGCCTACGCCGCGGACAAGGCGGCGATCTGGCGCGCCGGCGGATGCGGTGCCTACAACGCCGACGACGAACTGGTGACCCATCTCGCGCTCGATCGCCTCGACGACCCGCATCCGTTCACGGTCGGACCGGCCCAGTCCGGCGGGTTCGGTCTCGTCGACGGCGTCATCGTCGACCGGATGAGCGGGTGGGGACCGGAGACCGAGACCGAGCCTGACTATCGCGGCGACGGCATCGCGCTCGTCGACGTGGCGGACCTCGCCGTGAGCGGTCCGCACAACGTCGCCAACGCGATCGCCGCCACCGCGGTGTCGCGGGTCTTCGGACTCAACGGCCGGATGCCAGTGCCGTGGGCCGCGGTTGGCGAGGGCCTGCGGAGTTATCGGCCCGGGCCGCATCGCAACGCCGAGGTCGCGGTCGTCGACGGTGTCCGCTACGTCGACGACTCCAAGGCGACGAACCCGCACGCCGCTGCCGCGAGCTTGTCGGCGTACGAGTCCGTCGTCTGGGTCGCAGGAGGGTTGTTCAAGGGGGCCGACGTCGACGGACTCGTCGCCGAGCACGCGTCGCGGCTGCGGGCCGTCGTGGTGATCGGGGTCGACCGCCGGCCGCTGATCGACGCGATCGCGCGACACGCGCCGGATGTACCCGTGGTCGAGGTCAGCGGTCGCGACACTGACGTCATGAACGACGCGGTGTCCGCGGCGGCGCGACTGGCTGCGCCCGGTGACACCGTGCTGCTCGCACCTGCCGCCGCGAGCATGGACCAGTTCCGCGACTACGCCGAGCGCGGCGACCGCTTCGCCGCCGCCGCGCGCGACCTCGCCGGACGCCAGGCATGACCGCGACGACCATCGGCGCCCGCGGCCGTCCGGTCCAGCGTTCGCGGACGCTCGCCGCGCTCGCGAAGCCCTCGGCCGCCTACCACCTTGCGCTCGGCAGCGGCGCGCTGCTGATCGTCCTCGGCCTGGTGATGGTGCTCTCCGCGTCGAGCGTGGCGTCCTACACCGCGTTCGGCTCGTCGTTCTCCGTTTTCGAGAAGCAGGCGATGTGGTTCGCCATCGGCGTACCGGGGTTGCTGCTCGGCCTGCGGCTGCCGACGCGCATCACCCGGCGGTTCGGCTACCCGCTGCTCGTCGTGTCGATGGTCCTGCTCGCCGCGGTGCTCGCCCCCGGCGTGGGGCGCAACGTCTACGGCGCCCGCCGCTGGATCGCCGTCGGACCGTTGCAGCTTCAACCCAGTGAGCTGGCGAAGGTCGCGCTGGTGCTCGCGGGCGCGGACCTGCTTGCCCGCAAGGAGAAACGGCTCGGCCAGTTGCGTCACCTGCTCGTGCCGCTCGTGCCCGCCGCGCTCGTGCTCGTGATGCTCGTCATCGCGGAGCCGGACATGGGGACGGCGATCGTGATCGTCGTGATCATGCTCGCGCTCCTGGCCGTTGCCGATGCACCGCGGCGCGTGTTCGTGGGCATGTTCGCCGGGCTCGGAACGTGCTTCGGCATGTTGGCGGTCATCGAGCCCTACCGGCTCGCCCGGCTCACGTCGTTCACCGACCCGTTCCGCGCCGCGTCGGCCGGCGGCTACCAGACCGTGCAGGGCCTCTACGCGATCGCCTCGGGCGGCTGGTGGGGGCTCGGGCTCGGCGCCAGCAGGTCGAAGTGGGGCTACCTGCCCAACCAGTACACCGACTACATCTTCGCCGTGATCGGCGAGGAGCTCGGTCTGCTCGGCGGGCTGATGGTCATCGGGCTGTTCGCGATCCTCGGCTACGCCGGCTTCCGCATCGCGCAGCAGAGCCGCGACACCTACTCGCAGCTCGTCGCCGGCGGCATCACGGCCTGGCTCGTCGGCCAGGCGATCATCAACATGTGCGCGGTCGTCGGGCTGCTGCCGGTCACCGGCGTACCGCTGCCGTTCGTCTCCTTCGGCGGATCCGCACTGATCTTCTCGATGTTCGGCCTCGGAATGCTCGGAGCCATCGGCCGGGAGAACGCCGGCCGGCAGCCGCGCCGCCGGAAGTCACGCTGAGCCGGCGCGTGCCTGCTCGGAGGACGTGATGACCGGCGCAGCTGACGGGCCGCGGGTTGTCATCGCGGCGGGCGGGACCGGCGGGCACATCTACCCGGGGCTCGCCCTGGCCGAAGCGCTCCGCGAGCTCGCCCCCGATGCCACGATCTCGTTCCTCGGTACGGCGCGCGGTCTCGAGGGCGAGATCATCCCGCGAGCGGGTTATGAGCTCGACCTCGTCGCCATGGTGCCGTTCGTCGGCGCGAACCGGGTGGTGCTGCCCGGCGCTCTCCTGCGTGCGGGCAACCAGGCGCGCCGGCTGCTCCGCCGGCGTCGCGCGGACGTGGCCGTCGGCATGGGCGGCTACGCGAGTGCGCCCTTGCTCGTCGGAGCGCGGCTAGGGCGGGTCCCGTCCCTGATCCACGAGTCCGGCGCGGTGCCCGGAAAGGCCAACCTCGTCGCGGCCCGGCTGACCACCAACATCGCGACCGCGTTCCCGGCCGCCGTGCGCGCCTTTCCGGCGAACCGGCGGGTGCGGGTCGTCGGCATGCCGCTCGCTCCGGAGTTTGCGCATTTCGACCGCGCCGCGCTGCGCGAGCGCTCCCGGCGCGACCTCGGCCTGCCGCCGGACGCCTTCGTGCTGCTCGTCATGGGCGGCAGCCAGGGTGCGGCTCGACTGTCGGACGCTGCGGTGGCCCTCGGCGAGCGGTGGCGCGACCGCGACGACATCCACATCCTGCTCAAGCTCGGAGCGCGGGCCGGCACGGACGTGGACGAGGCCATCGCCCGGGTCGGCGCGGACAAGGTCGTGCACCGGGTCACCTATCTTGACCGCATGGACACGGCCTACGCCGCGGCCGACGCAGCGTTGTGCCGGGCGGGCGCCGGCACCGTCGCGGAGCTCGCGGCAACCGGCCTCCCGGCCGTCCTCGTTCCGTATCCCTTCGCGACCGGTGACCACCAGCGCGACAACGCCGCGGAGCTGGTCGGCGCCGGGGGTGCCTTCGTCGTCGACGACGCCGACGCGGATGCCGACACCATCGGCCCGATCATCGAAGGCCTCGTCGCCGAGCCGGCCGACCGCGAGCGGATGGCCGACGCGGCCCGCTCCGTCGGCCGTCCCGGCGCCGCCCACGAGCTCGCCGGTTGGGTGCTCGACCTCGCCGCGCGGCGGGTCGCGGAGCCGCTGCCATGACCGGCGCCGTCCCCCTCACGCCGGTGACGGCGACGCTGCAAGAGGCGTTCGACGCCGCCGCTGCCTCGGGCGACCGGCTGGCCGTGCTCGGGCACCCCGACGGCACGGTCGCGGGCGTCGTCACCGATGCGGACGTCCGGCGCGCCGTGCTGCACGGGGCGGCCCTCGACTCCCCGGTGCTCGAGATCGTGTCGCCGAACCCGCTGCTGGTGTCCGTCGACGACAGCGACGAGGACGTGCGCGACCTGCTGACCTCGCGCGGCGTGCCCGCGGCCGCTGCGATCGACGCGGCCGGGCGTCTTTCCGGCGTCCGCCGCCTCCGCGAGCTCGACCCGGCGGCCGCGCTTCCGCCGGTCGCCGTACTGATGGTGGGCGGCCGGGGGGAGCGGTTGCGTCCGCTGACCGACAAGGTGCCCAAGCCGTTGCTGCGCATCGGCGGCGCGACGATCGTCGAGCGGCTCATTGACTCGATGCGGCAGGCCGGGGTCGAGGAGTTCTACCTCACCCTCAACTACCTGGCGGAGCAGTTCGAGGACGAGCTCGGCGACGGTGCGGACCGCGGCGTGCGCATCAGCTACGTCCGCGAGCAGGAGGCGATGGGAACCGCTGGCTCGCTCTCGCTGCTGCCGCCGATCAGCGCACCGCTGCTGGTGAGCAACGGTGACCTCGTCACGACGATCGACTTCGCGGCGATGTTGGACTTCCACCGCTACCACCACGCGGCGATCACCGTGGCCGGCGTCGAGTACGCCGCGACCGTTCCCTACGGTGTCCTGCGCACGGCGGACCATCACCTGCTGCACATCGACGAGAAGCCGACGACCCGGCAGCTGGTGAGCGGCGGCATCTACGTGTTGTCGCCGGAGGTGCTTCGCTACGTGCCGCGGGGTACGGCGTTCACGATGCCGGACCTGATCGCCGCGGCCCTGCGCGACGGGCTCGCGGTCACCGTGTTTCCCGTGCTCGAGCGGTGGTCCGACATCGGCAGCAAGGAAGAGCTCGAGCGCGTCCTCTATGAATCGGCAGTGGAGAAGGAGAGTTCGTGACATCCGCGGCATGGTCCGGACAGACGGTGCTGGTCACCGGTGGCGAAGGGTTCATCGGCAGCACGCTGGTCGACCATCTGCTCGAGGCGGGCGCCAACGTGCGCGCCTACGTGCACTACAAGCCCTACGGCTCGGCGGGTTACCTCGCCGGCCGCGAGGACGACGTCGACATCCTCGCGGGTGACGTCCGTGACGCCGAGCGGGTCAGCGAGGCGGTCCGCGGCTGCGACACGGTCTTCCACCTCGCCGCGCTGATCGGCATTCCCTACAGCTACGTCGCGCCCGAGAGCTACATCCAGACCAACGTGATCGGGACCTACAACGTGGTGAACGCGTGCCGCCACCACGAGGTCGGCCGCATGGTGCACACCTCGACGAGCGAGACCTACGGCACCGCGATCACTGCTCCGATCAGCGAGGAGCATCCGCTGCAGCCGCAGTCGCCCTACTCCGCGTCGAAGATCGGCGCGGACATGATGGCGCTGTCCTTCCACCACGCGTTCTCCACCCCGGTAGCCGTCATCCGGCCCTTCAACACCTATGGGCCGCGCCAGTCGGCGCGAGCCGTCATCCCGACGATCTTGAGCCAGCTGCACGCCGGCGCAGCCGAGATCCGGCTTGGCTCGACGACGCCGACCCGGGACTTCAACTACGTGGACGACACGGCCCGGGGGTTCCTGGCCGTGGCGGGCTCGGACCGCGCTCTCGGCCACGTCGTCAACGTCGGCTCCGGTCGCGAGATCTCCATCGGCGACCTGGCCCAGCTGCTCATCGAGGTCAGCGGCCGCGACGCCAAGGTCGTCGCCGACGACTCGCGGGTGCGACCGGACGCGAGCGAGGTCGAGCGGCTGCTGTGCGACAACACCCGCGCTCGCGAGTGGTGCGGCTGGACGCCCGAGGTGCCCCTCGAGGAAGGGCTACGGCGGACCTCCGAGTGGGTCCGGGACCACCTGGACCGGCTCGAGGCCAAGAGCTACCAGATCTGAGCCCATCCGGCGCGCGGGGGAGAGGGAGGGGATCGGTGGCGGTGCCCGACGCCCGCGACCTCGGCCGGGTGCACTTCGTCGGGATCGGCGGAGCCGGGATGAGCGGCATCGCGCGCATCATGCTCTCGCGCGGCATCGAGGTCTCCGGCTGTGACGCCCGCGACTCGCTCGCCCTCACCGCGCTGCGCGCGCGGGGGGCGACGGTCGCAGTCGGGCACGATCCGGGTCACGTCGCTTTCGCCGACACGCTCGTGGTGTCGAGCGCGGTGCGGCCAACCGTGCCGGAGCTCGCTGAGGCCCAGCGGCTCGGGCGCCGGGTCCTGCCCCGCGGCGCCGCCCTCGCCGCGGTCATGGCCGGCGCCCGTGGCATCGCCGTCGCCGGCACCCACGGCAAGACGACGACCACGTCGATGCTCACCGTCGCGCTCCAGGCCTGTGGCCTGGACCCGAGCTATGCCATCGGGGGGGACCTGGGCGAGCCGGGCTCCAACGCGCACCAGGGGACGGGGGAGTTCTTCGTCGCGGAGGCCGACGAGAGCGACCGGTCGTTCCTGCTGCTCGCGCCGGAGGTCGCCGTCGTCACCAACGTGGAGGCCGACCATCTCGACAACTACGCGGACGGCGCCGCGGTGCACCGCGCCTTCGCGGAGTTCCTCGACCGCGTCGCGGCCGGAGGCGCCGTTGCGCTCGGGGTGGACGACGCGGGCGCGCGGGAGCTGTTCGACGCGGCGGTCGCGCGTGGTCTTCGTACGACGACGTTCGGCCTCGCCGACGACGCGGACGTCCGGGTGACCGACCTGATCCTGGCCGGAGGTGGCTCGACGTTCTCCGTCGTGGCGGGTGGCCGGCGGCTCGGCCAGGTCGTCCTCCGGGTGCCCGGCAGCTACAACGCGGTCAACGCCGCCGGCGCCCTCGCCGCCGGCATGGCGCTGGAGCTGCCGTTCACCCAGCTGGTGCGCGGACTGGCCGAGTTCACCGGGGCTCGGCGGCGGTTCGAGGCCAAGGGCGAGGCGGATGGCATCCGCGTCTTCGACGACTACGCCCACCACCCGACCGAGCTCCGGGCGGTTCTCGGAGCCGCGCGGGCGGTCACCGCAGGGCGGGTCGTCGTCGTCTTCCAGCCGCACCTGTTCAGCCGAACACAGGCGTTCGCCAGGGACTTCGCCGCGGCGCTCACCGCGGCGGATGTCGCGGTCGTCATGGAAGTCTACGCCGCCCGGGAGGACCCGGTGCCGGGCGTCACCGGGGCTTTGGTCGCCGACGCCGTACCGGCCGGCGGGACCGAGGTGCACTACGAACCGTCGTGGTCGGCCGTGCCCGAGCTAGTCGGCCGGATCGCCCGGCCGGGCGACGTCGTGCTGACGGTCGGCGCCGGGGACGTGACGATGCTCGGTCCGGAGATCCTCGCGGCCATCGAGACCTCCGCCCGGTGATCACGCCATGAGGGCCGCGGCTGACGGGCTCGCCGTCCTGTCCCGCCGCCGCCGGCAGCGCACCCGGCGCCGGCTGACTCGGCCGCTGCTCGCGCTGGCCGCCGTCGCGACCCTCCTCGCCCTCGCCTGGGGGCTGCTCACCTCCTCGCTGTTCGCCGTCCGAACCATCACCGTCAAGGGCACCTCGAGACTGACAACCGGACAGGTGCTCGCCGCGGCGGCGATCCACCGGGGCAGTCCGCTCGTCCGGGTCGACCTGTCCGCCGTACGCCGGCGGGTTGCCCGGCTGCCCGCAGTTGCCGCGGTCTCGGTCCGGAGGTCCTGGCCGCACGGGGTGGTGATCGACGTCGTGGAACGCCGGCCGGTCGCCGTGGTGGTCGGCGGTGGCCGGGACGTCCTGGTCGACCGCGGCGGCGTCGGGTTCGCAACCGTGTCGCAGCCACCGCCGGGACTCGTGCCCGTCTACACCCCCAGCGCGGTTTCCAGCAGCGGAGCGCCGGCGGCGCCGGACGCGCGCGCCGCTGTCGCCGTCCTCCAGTCGCTGCCGGCGCCGGTGCGACGACAGGTCGTCGGGCTGCAGGCGCCGACGGCGGTCGCCGTCGTGGTCGAGCTGCGGGACGCCCGCCAGATCATCTGGGGTGGCCCCACCGACACCGCCCGAAAGCTCGCCGCGGTGCGGTTGCTCTGGCGTCGCGGCGCCCGGGTGATCGATGTCACGACGCCCGGGGTGGCGGTTGTGCGGGGACCGGGCGGGTGAATTCCGCAATCGGTGCCGAGAAA
>JAFAQI010000061.1 GCA_019246495.1 Frankiales bacterium
GGAGCCGATGCCATCGGGCACGAGAGGTGCGATGCCAACGGTGTTGCCGTCGCACAACGGGCTGGTGCACTCGATGAAGTCCACCTGACCGGTCGGCGTGACCAAGCCGGCATCGTGCTTCACGTGCATGGTGAGCGTCAGCGGCGAAGCGGCAGTGTCGTCACCAGTGACGGTGAACGCTCCCTGGTCCACGAACGCTCCGCCGACATGCGAGGCCATGACCAGCGCCCAACCGCCGATGCCGCCGTCGGTCGGGGAGAGGATGTTCGGCCGCGGGGCCGAAAGCTCCAGAACCGGATCCGTCGACGTGGAGTTGACCCACAGCTTCCAGTCACCGCGCGGGTTCGTGCCGATGAAGCTCGACAGGTCGTTGCCGTACGGCGCAGGCGGCGCGGGCAGCGGAAGTGAGGTGCTCTGCTGCGTACTCACGATGGCGAGATTGTTGCTGCCCTCGCACTCGTCGGGGATGCTGACAGCACGCTTGGCGGTGGTGGACGCCTGCGCGTGCGCGCCGTAACGCTTGTAGAAGAGCTTCGCAACGCGCCGCAGGACGACCTTGCGCTTCGCGGCCGGCGCGTAGAGCACTCGCGACCGATGTGCGACGGCCGGGCGGACCGAGGCCGGACCCGCGCCGATTACCGCACTGAAGAGACTCGGGTCGATCGCGATGATGTCCACCGGGACGTCCGACGTGAGGCCGGACGCGAGGGTGACCGTCCCGCCCTGCGGACCCTGCAGCACGATGTCGACCGAGTCGCCGTTCAGCAGGCCGGAGCTACCCGGCTGCACGCTGCAGACCACGGTCATCAGGCCGTCGAGGATGTTGCCCTCGCCGTTGTAGTCGAAGGTGCCGGTCCCCGAGGGCACGTTGACGACGGACGGGTAAGGATCGGCAGTCGACCCCTCCGTCAACGTGATGCCCCCCTCGCTGCCCCAGATGCAACCGGTTGCGGTCACGAGCACGGCACTGAGTGCAGCGAGGCCCTTCGCTGCCCGCCGAGCGGGCGCAGATTGAATACGAATCACGACGAGAACCCCCGGTCTGCATGGATGTGCCTGAGGTTCCGCAGCATGACGTTTGCGACGGGGCGCGCAGAACAGCCAAACGAGTCAGAAATTGCGACACCTTTGGACTAGTCCCGACACGCGACCGCCCGGCTTGATGTCATTCGGTTAGATATGACCGAAGCACTCGTTCACATTCGGCGATGCGCGGAATCTCGACGTACTCCTCGCGGGTGTGGGCGAGGTTGGGATCCCCGGGCCCGAAGTTGACGGCCGGCACACCGAGCGCCGCGAACCGCGCGACGTCCGTCCAGCCGAGCTTGGCAACGGGCTCGCCACCAACAGCGTTGACGAAGTCCGCCGCTGCCGGCTCGTTCAGACGCGGCAGCGCACCCGGCGCCGAGTCCGTCGGCACGCACTCGAAGGGAGCGAGCACGTCCTGCACGTGGGCGAGCGCCTCGGCCTCGGAGCGATCGGGAGCGAAGCGGTAGTTGACCGTGACGGTGCAGCGATCCGGTACGACGTTGCCGGACACTCCGCCCTCGATGCGTACGGCGTTGAGCCCCTCGCGATATTCGCAACCGTCGATGACAACGCGTCGCGGCACATAGCCCGCGAGTCGGCTGAGCACCTCACCCGCCCGGTGAATCGCGTTGTCACCCAGCCACGACCGCGCGCTGTGGGCGCGGCGTCCCGGCACGACGACAAGAGTGCGCAGCGTGCCCTGACAGCCCGCCTCGACGCGGTTCGCGGTCGGCTCCATGAGGATCGCGAGGTCGGAGTTGAGCCACGTCGGTGCGTTGCGAGCGACCCGGCCGAGCCCGTTGTGCGCGGCGTCGGTCTCCTCGTTGTCGTAGAACAACCAGCTCACGTCGTGCCGCGGAGTCGCCGTCGACGCGGCCACGCGCAGCATGACCGCAAGTCCTGACTTCATGTCCGACGTGCCGCAGCCGAAGAGCCGCTCGCCGTCGCGGCGGCTCGGCAGGTTGTCGGCGACCGGAACAGTGTCGAGGTGGCCGGCGATCACGACGCGACGTTCGCGACCGAGCTCGGTGCGGGCGAGGATGGCGTCGCCGTCGCGCTCGACGATGAGGTGGGGAAGCCGCTTCAGCGAGGTCTCGACCTCGTCGGCGAGGCGGCTCTCACTGCCGGAGACCGACGGGACGTCGACGAGGCTCGCGGTCAGGGCGTCGCCCGGCAGCGTGATGTCGATCATCGGCGCCCACCCTAATGACGGCAGGCCGCCGTCTCCGACGTCCTAGGGTTGACCCGTGGCCTTCCGAGACGAGCCGGCTCACGGCATCGGTGTCGCCACCTATGACAGCGCCCATCGACTGCTGGACTGCTGGTTTCCCGCGCCGACGGTCGGCGACGGCGCGGCGATCGAGATCGCGCAGGCCTTGCCGACCGGCACGGACGCGACCCGCGGCACCCATACAGAGGAGATCCGCGTCTCGGTCGCGTCGCTCGCCGATGCCCCGGCCGACGCCGCGGACGTCTGGCTGCGGCTGCATCTGCTGTCGCACCGGCTCATCCGTCCGCACGAAGCCAACCTCGACGGCATCTTCGGTCTGCTGACGAACGTTGCCTGGACGTCACTCGGACCTGTCGCGGCCGACGAAGTCGAACCGGCGCGCCTGCGTGCTCGGGTCGCCGGCACGCGGCTCGAGGTCTATGGCGTCGACAAGTTTCCGCGGATGACGGACTACGTGGTGCCCACCGGCGTACGGATCGCCGATGCCGACCGGGTGCGGCTCGGCGCTCATCTCGCGAGTGGGACGACGGTCATGCACGAAGGGTTCGTCAACTACAACGCGGGAACGCTCGGCGCCTCGATGGTCGAAGGACGCATCTCCGCCGGCGTTGTCGTCGGTGACGGCACCGACATCGGCGGTGGCGCAGCCGTGATGGGCACGCTGTCCGGTGGCGGCCAGATCGTCGTGTCGCTCGGCGAGCGGTGCCTGCTCGGTTCCAACTCGGGCGTCGGCATCCCACTCGGTGACGACTGCGTCGTGGAGGCTGGCTGCTACATCACCGCCGGATCCAAGCTGCTGCTGCCCGACGGTGAGATCGTCCGGGCACGTGACCTGGCCGGCGTGAGCAACATGCTCTTCTGGCGCAACAGCACGACCGGCGCGCTCGAGGCGCGGCCGCGCACCGGTTCGTGGGGCGGGCTGAACGCCGCCCTCCACGCGAATTGACCTCGGGCATGCTTGCATCGACCGTGACAAAGGGAGCAACTGTCGTGCAGCTGAGCCGGGTGGGCGTGCTCGGCGTCGTGATGACCGCGACGACGACCGCGGGGCTGGTCCTCGGCAGCGTGGCTCCTGCCCCCTTCACCGGCACGCCGTTGCCGCGCCGGGTCGCCGTTCCTGTGATCCGCTCGGCACCGCTTCGGCCGCAGATCAGCCTGGACCGGCTCGTCTCCACGAGCCCTCGCCCGCCGACGACGGCGACGTGCCGGCGGCGGTACGGCGACCCGTGCTACTCGCCGCGACAGCTCCGGCATGCCTATCGCGTCAACGCAACCGGCCTCACTGGTCGCGGCGTGACGGTCGCCATCGTCGACTCGTTCGGCTCGCCGACGATCCGGCACGACGTACACGTCTTCAGTCAGGCGTTCGGCCTTCCCGATGCGCATCTGCGAATCGTGCAACCGTCCGGCAAGCCGCCTGCCTTCCAGCCAGGTGTTCACGACATGGGCGGGTGGGCGTCGGAGACGTCGTTGGACGTCGAATACGTGCATGCAATGGCGCCGGCCGCGCACATCGTCCTCGTCGAGACGCCGACCGCCGAGACCGAGGGCGTGCACGGCTTCCCCGCGATGATGCACGCCGAGAAGTGGCTGCTGAAGCACACGCCGACCGCTGTGATCTCGCAGAGCTTCGGTGCGACCGAGGAGACGTTCAAGGACCCGTCGCGGCTGCGCAAGCTGCGCTATGCGTTCAAGGCCGCGCAGCGGCATCACGTCACGGTTTTGGCCGCGTCGGGTGACGACGGGGCGACGGACTTCAAGTCCGACGAGTCTTCGCTTTATGGCCATCGGGTCAACTCCTGGCCGTCGTCCGACCCGCTCGTGACGAGTGTCGGCGGCACCCAGGTCCATCTCGACAACAAGGGCAACCGCTTCCGGCCCGACAGCGTGTGGAACGACCGCGCGTTCGAGGGCGGCGCTTCGGGCGGCGGCCGGTCGACGGTCTTCACCCGGCCCGCGTTCCAGCATCGGGTGCAGTCGATCGTCGGCGCGGCACGCGGCACCCCCGACATCAGCATGAACGCTGCGTCGAGCAGCCAGGTCCTCGTCTACGAGTCGTTCCGGGGCAACGGCGGCTGGCATCAGATCGCGGGGACAAGTGAGGCCACTCCGCTGTTCGCCGGCATCGTCGCGCTCGCCGTGCAGCAGGCGGGACATCGGCTCGGCGACCTCAACCCAGCGCTCTACGCGATGCGCGGCCGGGCGAGCAAGGGAATCGTCGACGTCATCGGCGGCAGCAACAGCTATGCCGGCGTGAAGGGTTACCGCGTCCGCCGCGGTTACGACCT
>JAFAQI010000070.1 GCA_019246495.1 Frankiales bacterium
CGGCGGCTCGACCGGCACCGGGTCGACAGGCACCGGCACCGGAACGACGGGCACCGGCCCGACCGCCACGGGCGGCGGCGCCGGCGGGCCGAGCAACAAGACCCTCAACGACACCAGCCACTGCGTGTCCGGGCGCCAGTTCAGCCCGTCGCTCTTCTTCTATGCACCGCCGTGTGTGAAGGGCGTGCCCGGCATGTCGCTGCCGAACAACGGCGGCGCGACCTACCAGGGCGTATCCGGTACGACGATCGAGATCGTCAACTACGTCTCCGACTACGGCGCCGAGGTCGACCAGATTCTCAAGGCCCAGGGCCTCTACTACAACGCCTCGCAGGCGGCGGTGTGGAACAAGACCTACGTCAACTTCATCAACAGCCACTACCAGCTGTGGGGCCGCAAGATCCACATCGACACAATCGAGGGCAACTGCCGGACCGTGCCGCCGGACTACCAGTGCCTCATCGGTGACATGGACAAGACGGTCGCGAAGTACCACCCCTACGCCGTCATCTGGGACACGACCGTGTGCTCCGAGTGCTTCGCCGAGCTGTCCCGGCTTCACGTCGTGAACCTCGGTGGCTTCGGGTTCTCCGACGCCTTCCACGCGGCGAATGCGCCGTACAGCTGGGACGCCGGAGAGAGCTCCACGCGCATCGAGCAGGAGTTCGCCGACTGGTGGTGTCATCAGATGACGAGCCAGGGTGGCAGCGGGCGCACGGCGATCTATGCCGGCACGCAGAACCCGGCGGAGAACTTCACCAAGAAGCCACGCGTGCTCGGCGTCGTCAGCACCAACGACCCGGACAACCAGAACACGGTCCAGAACGTGCTGTTCCCGCTGTTGAAGAAGACGTGCGGAGAGAACGTCGGGAACCACTACTACTTCTACGCACAGAACATCAATACGGCGGCGCAGCAGTCGCAGACCGCCGAAGAGCGGATGAACACGCCATCCAACCCGGCGACCAGCGTGCTGTGCCTGTGTGACCCCGTTGCGCCGCAGTTCGGGCTCAACGCATACGCCAACAACAACTACTGGCCGGAGTCGATCCTCGCCACCGACCAGTCGATGGACTTCGACACGACAGGTCAGACCTATTCGAGCAAGGACACGAGTCAGGACCACTTAGCCTGTCCCACTCCACAACGAGGATGCGGGTTCGACGGCGCGGTCGGGCTCGCGACGTCTGACCCGCAGACCTCGGTCAACGCGACTGACGCGGTGAAGGTCTACCGGGCGCAGACGCACCAGAACGGTCTGCCGACGTCGGCGCAGACGCTGTCGATCTTCTGGGACATCTGGTCGATGCTCGGCGCGATGATCGAGAACACCGGTCCGGACCTGACTCCGCAGCGGATGGCCGGCGCGGCCCCGTCGATGGGCTTCATCGGCGGTGGCCAGTCCGGGCGGCCGTTGCGCGGCTTCGCCCGCAACTACTACTCGTGGGTGCAGGACGCCGGCGTCGTCTACTGGAACAAGAACAAGCCCAGCGCCTACAACGGCGTGCCCGGCCACTGGGTCCCGATCGAGGGCCGGTTCACCCTCGGCCGGTTCTCGACGATGAAGCAGCCTCCGGCCCCGACGGCGGCCAACCGCCGATGACGATCATCACGGACACGCTGCGCCCATCGCTGGGGGGGATCGGGGAGCGGCTCGAGTCGATCACGGCGTCGACCCGTACGCCGATCGTCGCTGCCAGGCGCGCCGTCATCGCGCTGCTGTTCTTCCTGATCCTGCAGCTGTGGGCGCACCTGTCGGTCACCGAGGTCGTCAACGGGCTCTCGCTCGGCGGGCTCTACGGAATCATCGGCGTCGCGCTGGTCCTCACCTACCGGACCAGCCGCATCGTCAACTTCGCGGCCGCGGCTGTCGGCGCCGTGCCGGCGATCGTCGCCTCACTGCTGTCGACGTCGGAGCACGTCAGCTATCTCGTGGTGGCGCCGATCGCGATCGTCGGCGGGCTGGCGTTCGGCGCGCTTACCGACATCCTGATCCTGCGCCGGTTCGCGAACGCGTCGCGGCTCATCGTGACGGTCGTGACGATCGGCATCGCGCAGTCCTATGCCGCACTCGGCTTCTTCATCCCGGTCTGGTTCGGCGACAAGGCCACCGGCGTACCGAAGGTGACGACGCCCTGGCAGAACGTCGCGTATCACAACTCGCGCGGCGAGCCCGTTCTCACCGGCAATGTGCTGGCCGGCCTCATCGTCGTCGTGGCGCTGACGGCGTTCCTCGCGATCTTCCTCAAGCGCAGCCGGCTCGGCATTGCGCTGCGCGCGTCGTCGGAGAGCGCGGAGCGGGCGGCACTGCTCGGCATCCCGGTCGCGCGTGTCGCGACGATCTCGTGGGCGTTCGCGGGCCTGCTCTCCTCGCTCGCGATCTTCACGCAGGCGCCGCTCATCGGCGTGCCGAGTGACGCGACGCTCGGCTTCGACACGCTGCTCTATGGCATGGCAGCGGCGGTCGTCGCGAAGATGGAGAACGTCAGCGTCGCGCTGATGACCGGCCTCGGCATCGGGCTGATCATCTCGACGTCGGTCCTGCAGACCGGGACGAACGACTACGCCAGCGCGCTGATGCTGCCACTGATCCTCCTCGGCCTGCTGGTGCAGCGCCGGTCGCGCTCGCGTGCGGTCGAGAGCGGCGCGTCGACCTGGCAGACCGTGTCGGCGTTCCGGCCGACGCCGATCGAGCTGCGCTTCCTGCCCGAGGTGCTGCGGGTGCGCGCGCTCGGCATCGCGCTCGGTGTGGGCGTGACGATCCTGCTGCCCTACGTCGTCTCCTCGCCCAACATGCCGTCGCTGACGATCCTGCCCATCTTCGGAATCATCGGCGTCTCGCTGGTCGTGCTCACCGGCTGGGCCGGCCAGATCAGCCTCGGTCAGTTCGGCCTGGTGGGCATGGGTGCGGCCGCTGCGGGTGGCCTGGTCGCGAAGCACAACATCGACTTCTTCGCGGCAATGGGGATCGGCATCGCGGTCGGTGCCGTGACGGCCGTCATCATCGGCCTTCCGGCCGTGCGCATCCAGGGGCTCTACCTCGCGGTCACGACGCTCGCGTTCGGCTACGCGATGCAGAACTACGTGCTCAACATCAACTACTGGCCGGGGCGGCACATGATGCCGACCGGCTACACGGCCAGCATCGTGCGGCCGTATCTCTACGGCCGGTTCAACCTCGAGAACGACAAGACGTTCTACTTCGTCTGTTGCATCCTCTTGCTGCTGTCGCTTCTGACGGCCGCATCGTTCCGCCGCCAGCACAGCGGTCGTGTCCTCATTGCACTCCGCGACAACCAGCGGGCGGCGTCGTCGTACTCGGTCGCGCCGGTGCGCACGCGGCTCGCCGCGTTCGCGATCTCAGGCGCGTACGCCGGACTGGCCGGCGTGCTGTTCATCTACCTCCAGCACAACGTCATCGCGGGCAGCTACGACGTGTTCAGCAGCGTCGGCGTCTTCCTAGCCGCGTCGATCGGCGGTCTCGGGTCGCTCGTCGGCGGGACGCTCGGTGTCATCGCGTTCGAGGCGAGCGTGTTGTTCGGCCCGGACCTCTGGCACCGGTTCGGCAGCACGTTCGACTCGGTGATGCCACTCCTGCTGACCGGTCCACTGCTGATCCTGAACCTCTACTTCAACCC
>JAFAQI010000034.1 GCA_019246495.1 Frankiales bacterium
CCCGTAGCGTCCGGCAGTCGGTCGCCGAGCACCGCGTGCTGCGGCTGCGGATCCGCGACCTCGATGGCCGGATCGTCTATGCCGACGACGGCACGACGTCTGGAGTCGATGACAACTCGACCAAGGCAGCCAGAGGTGCCGTCGTTACGGAGATCACCAGGCTGGACGCCGACGCGTTCGCCGAGCGCAAGGTGGCGAGACCAGGTCCGCGGGTCGTCGAGGTCTACGAGCCCCTGGTCAGTGCCGGACATCGCGTCGGTGTGCTGGAGCTCTACCTGCCCTACGCACCGATCGCCGCGGACATCGCGCAAGGCCAACGCATGCTGGCCATCGTTCTCGGCTGCGGTTTGCTCGCACTGTGGCTGTGCCTCATCGGCATCTCCGCGTCGACGAGCCGGCGGCTGCGGCGTCAGGTGGCCATCAACGCATTCCTGGCCGAGCACGACCCGCTGACGAACATGCCGAACCGATCGCAGTTCGCGCATCGCGCGGCCGCGGCGATCGCCGACGCCACCGCTGACCGCCCCACCGCGGTTGCCGTCATCGACCTCGACCGCTTCAAGATCGTCAACGACACGCTCGGCCACCGCAACGGCGACCAGTTGCTCGTCACGCTCGCCGAGCGGCTCGGCAGCCGGCTGCGCGACGGCGACACTGTCGCTCGGCTCGGTGGCGACGAGTTCGGCGTCGTACTTCCGTTCGTGCACGGTCCGGGTGAGGCCGTCGAGGTGCTCACCCGGCTGCGTCAGGTCGTCGCCGAGCCGCTCGACATCGACGGCCTCCCACTCGCCGTCGAGGCGAGCATCGGCTTCGCACTCGCTCCCGACGACGGCACCGACGTCGACACGTTGCTGCAACGCGCGGACGTTGCGATGTACGTCGCCAAGCGCGATCACCTCGGCACGGTGCACTACCGCGCCGATCACGATCAGTACGACGCCGGCGCACTGCGTCTTGTCGCCGAACTCGGCGCGGCGATCGAGTGCAACGAGCTGCTGCTGCACTACCAGCCGAAGGCCGACCTGCACTCCGAGTCGGTGACGGCGCTCGAGGCGCTCGTCCGGTGGAACCACCCGGAGCGCGGCCTGCTCTACCCGGACGCGTTCTTGCCCGCCGCGGAGCAGACCGAGCTCGTCGAGCCGCTCACCCGTTGGGTGATGCGGCAGGCCTTCCGCGACCTGCACGAGCTCGACCCGCAGGGCACCCTGGCGATGGCCGTCAACGTCTCGGCGCGCAGCGTCACCCGGCCGGAGTTCGTCGAAGACGTCTTGCGGGTGCTGGAGGAGACCGGCACCGCGCCGGAGCGAGTGATCCTCGAGATCACCGAGACGGCTCTGGTCGCCGACCCGGCGCGCGCTGCGCAGACGCTGTCACTGCTGCACGACGCCGGCGTGCGCATCTCCATCGACGACTTCGGCGCCGGTCAGACGAGCCTCGGCTATCTCGCCGCGCTGCCCATCACCGAGCTCAAGATCGACAAGACGTTCGTCCTGTCGATGGTCGATGACGAGCGCAACGCAGCCATCGTCCGCTCGGTCATCGAGCTCGGGCACAGCCTCGGCTTCACGGTCACCGCCGAGGGTGTCGAGACGACGCAGATCCTCGACCGGCTGAGCGACGCATGCTGCGACACGGTCCAGGGCTACCTGCTCGCGCGGCCGACCACCGCCGTACGGCTTCCCGCCGCCATTTCCGACGTCGCGCGGATGCTCCGGCACGGCGCGCGCCCACTGCCCGACTGAGCGAGCCGACCGGTCCCCGGGGGATCAGGGCAGCTGCTGGCCGCCGTCCAGGCACGGCGCGAACAGGTCGCCGAACTCTGCCACGCGGTCCAGCACTTCCGGGGCGGTGAACCGGAGATCGTCCGGCCGGCCGCAGCCGTCCACCTCGTCCCAGGTCACCGGCGTCGACACCGTGGGTGCCGGACGCGCTCGCAACGAATAGACCGCGACCGTCGTCTTCGCCGCGTTGTTCTGTGACCAGTCGACGAGAACCTTGCCGGTGCGCAGCTCCTTCTTCATGTTCCATACGACGAGCGTCGGGTGTTCCTGCTCGAGGCGTTGCGCGACGCGACGCGCATAGGCATGCACGTCCTCCCACGGGGCGCGCGCGTCGAGCGGCACGTAGAGCTGCAACCCCTTCGACCCACTCGTCTTCGGATAAGCAGTGAGGCCGTCCTCGGCCAGCACCGCGCGCACGTGGCGCGCGACCTCACAGCACTCGACGATCGTCGCGGGCGGTCCGGGGTCGAGGTCGAACACCATCAGGTCGGGGTTGTGCACCTTGCCGCGCGGACCGACCCGCCACATCGGTACGTGCAGCTCCAACGTCGCGAGGTTCGCCGCCCAGACAAGGGTGGCCAGCTCGTCCACGACCGTGTAGTTGATCGTGTCGCGGTTCTTGGTTGAACCCGGTGACGGCAGCCGCACGGTGCGGACCCAGTCAGGGGCGTGCGACGGTGCGTTCTTCTCGAAGAAGAACTTGCCCTCGACCCCGTCCGGATAGCGCTTCAACGTCAACGCGCGACCGGCGAGGTGCGGCAGCAACACAGGCGAGATACGGGTGTAGTAGTCCAGCACCTCGCCCTTGGTGAAGCCCGTCTCCGGATAGAGCACCTTGTCGAGGTTGGACAGCGTGAGCGTGCGGCCGGCGACATCGACCGCGACCTTCTCGGAACGCCGGTCAGGACTCACGGACGACCTCGTCCACCGACTTGTCGGGTCGCAATCCGCGCCAGGCCGGATGCCGCAGCCGCCCTTCCCGCGTCCACTCCGAGAACGCGACCTCGCCGACAAGCTGCGCGTCGACCCACTGCGCGTCCTTCGCCTGCGGCCGAGGTACGACGCCGGCGAACGGCGGGTCGTCGCGGCGCAACGGCGCCAGGTCTCGTTCCAGCTCGCGCAGCATCTTGTCGGTGAAGCCGGTGCCGACGTGGCCGACGTAGTGCAACCCGTCGTCATCCGGAACGCCGAGCAACAGCGAACCGATCGCCCCCTTGCGCCGGCCCTCGCCCGGCTTCCAGCCGCCGATGACGACTTCCTGCGTGCGCAGGTTCTTCAACTTCAGCCAACAGTCCGAACGCTTGCCGGCGTAGTAGCGCGAGTCGAGTCGCTTGGCGATGATGCCTTCGAGACCCTGCTGCTTCGACGCTGCCCAGACCGCCTCGCCGCCACCTTCGAAGAACGGCGGCGTCTGCCACGACGGTCCCGCGAGCTCCAACGAGTCGAGCACCGCGCGCCGTTCGCGGTAGGGCACGTCGAGCAGTGACCGCCCGTCCAGATGCAGCACGTCGAACGCCAGGAATGTGACCGGTGTCTGCCGCATCAGGGTTCGCACCTGCGCCGGGTTGGTCACGTGCATCCGGCTCTGCAGCTCGCCGAACGACGGCCGGCCGTCGGCGTCCATCGCGACGATCTCGCCGTCCAGCACCGCCTGCGTGGAACCCATCCCCTCGGCCATCGCCCGCAGTTCCGGGTAGGACCCCGTGACGTCGCGGTCGTTGCGCGACAGCACGCGTGGTCGGCCGCCTTCGACGTAGACCATCGCGCGGACGCCATCCCACTTGAACTCGTACGCCCACGCGTCGTCGTCATGAGGCACGGCGTCGCGCAACACCGCCAGCATCGGCCGCACCAGCTGCGGCAATGGTGCGAACCCTTCGGGCGGCGGATCCATGCGGTGCATCATCCAGTTCTTGCCCTTGGTGCGGAACAAGACATACCGACCGCTCACCTGCTCGCCGTGCAGCACGACCTTCACTTCGCGGTCGGTCCACGTCTCGCACTCGTAGGTGCCGCGATCCCAGATCGTGACGGATCCGCCGCCGTACTCGCCCTTCGGGATCTCACCGGAAAACCCCGCGTAGTCGAGCGGATGGTCCTCGGTCTGCACCGCGAGGTGGTTCGTCGCTGGGTCCGTGGGCGGCCCTTTCGGCACCGCCCACGACACGAGCACGCCGTCGCGTTCGAGGCGGAAGTCCCAGTGCAACGCAGTCGCGTGATGCTCCTGGATGACGAACGTGTCGTTGTTGCCGCGCGGCAGCGGTGTTGAGGCCGCGGGGACGGGCTCCGGCGTACGCCGTGGATCGCGCTTGCGACGGTACGTCGACAGCTCCCGGCTCACCCGGCGAAACGTACCCAGGTCCGGCGCTCGCACCGCATGACCCGCGTGACGAGTCCCGGCGTGGACTGGCCGGTCACAAACGGGGGATGATCACGGCATGCGCAGCATCTGGAAGGGCTCCATCTCGTTCGGGCTGGTGAGCATCCCCGTGAAGCTCTACAGCGCGACCGAGGAACGCGACGTCTCCTTCCATCAAGTCCACCGGGAGGACGGCGGGCGGATCCGCTACAAGCGCGTGTGCCAGATCGACGGCGAAGAGGTCGCCTACAGCGATATCGCCAAGGGCTACGAGCTGTCCAACGGAGAGGTCGTCGTCCTCACTGACGACGACTTCGCCGACCTGCCACTGTCCACGTCGCGCGCGATCGACGTCCTCGAGTTCGTTCCGCTCGAGCAGGTCGACCCGCTCTACTTCAGCAAGTCCTACTACCTCGAGCCCGACGCGTCGGGAGCGAAGCCCTACGTGCTGCTCCGCGAAGCGCTCGAGAAGTCCGGACGGGTCGCGCTGGTGAAGGTCGCCCTGCGGCAACGCGAGTCACTCGCCACGCTTCGCGTCCGCGACGGCGTGTTCGTGCTCGAGATGATGCTGTGGCCCGACGAGATCCGCGAGCCGGCGTTCGGCTTCCTCGACGAGGACATCGACGTGCGGTCGCAGGAGCTCGCGATGGCGGAGTCGCTGATCGAGTCGCTGTCCGGCGACTTCAAGCCCGAGCAGTACTCCGACGACTACCGCGAAGCCCTGCAGGCGCTGATCGAGGCCAAGGTGGCCGGACGCGAGGTCGTGCAGCCCGCCGAACCCGTCGCCGAGAGCGG
>JAFAQI010000052.1 GCA_019246495.1 Frankiales bacterium
CCGTTGTCGTCCTCGCGAAACAGCGCTACGGCCTTCGGGAGCGGCACGAGGGTGAGCTGACGCACGCGACGTTCGTCCCGTTCAGCGCTCAGACCCGCATGAGCGGCGTCGATGTGGCCGACAACGGCGCACACCGGCAGATCCGCAAAGGCGCCTCCAGTGCGGTCCGCGACTGGGTCCGCGAACTCGGCGGCCGCCCTGCCATGGAGCTGGGGCCGGTTGTCGACGGCATCTCCAGCGCTGGCGGCACCCCGCTCGTCGTCGCCGAGACCGACGACCGCGGCCCGCGGATGCTCGGGGTCATCCACCTCAAGGACATCGTCAAGGCCGGGATGCGGGAGCGCTTCGACGAGATGCGCGCGATGGGCATCCGCACCGTGATGATCACCGGCGACAACCCACTCACCGCCAAGGCCATCGCCGACGAAGCCGGCGTCGACGACTTCCTCGCCGAAGCGACCCCGGAAGACAAGATGGCTCTGATCCGCCGTGAGCAGGCCGGCGGGAAGCTCGTGGCGATGACCGGTGATGGGACGAACGACGCCCCGGCCCTCGCTCAGGCGGACGTGGGTGTGGCGATGAACACCGGCACGTCCGCGGCCAAAGAGGCCGGCAACATGGTCGACCTCGACTCCAACCCCACGAAGCTCATCGAGATCGTCGAGATCGGCAAACAGCTGCTCATCACGCGCGGTGCGTTGACCACGTTCTCCATTGCCAACGACGTTGCGAAGTTCTTCGCGATCATCCCGGCGATGTTCGCCGCGGTCTATCCCGGGCTGGACACGCTCAACATCATGCGGCTGCACTCACCGGAGTCAGCGATCCTGTCCGCGGTCATCTTCAACGCGCTGATCATCGTCGCGCTCATCCCGCTCGCCTTGCGCGGCGTCCGCTATCGCCCGACGAGTGCATCCGCGATGCTGCGGCGCAACCTCTACGTCTTCGGTCTCGGCGGGCTTGTCCTGCCGTTCCTCGGCATCAAAGTCATCGACCTGCTCGTCCAGTTCATCCCCGGGATTCGGTGACGACGATGAACCGAGTCCCGACCTGGGCCCGCCAGCATCTCGCCGCGCTCCGCGCCTTGCTCGCTTTGACGATTGTCTTCGGCATTGGCTACCCGCTGCTCATTACCGGAATCGCACAGATCCCTGGCCTGCAGCATCGCGCCGACGGGTCGCTAGTCCGCGTCGGTGGGAAGGTCGTCGGCTCGGCCATCCTGGGGCAGGCGTTCACCGATGCCAAGGGAAACCCGGTCGCCAAGTACTTCCAGTCCCGGCCGTCGGCGGCCGGCGCCGGCTACGACCCGACCGCGACCAGCGCGTCGAACCTCGGCCCCGAGGAGATCATCGATGTCCTGCCCAATCCGGCCGTCAAAGGAGACGCCGGTCGTCCCGGCTTGCTGACCGATGTCTGCACCCGCAGCCTCCAGGTCGGCAAACTCGAAGGTGTCGACGGCCGGCGGCCCTACTGCACGGCTGCTGGCGTGGGCGCCGTGTTGTCGGTGATCCGCACGAACGAACTGACCGGACGGGTCAAGACGGTTGTGAGCGTCAACCAGGAGTGTCCGGCGACCCCGTTCGTGGCTACGTACGGCGGCGTCCCGGTGATGTGCGCGACGTACGGCGTCGACTACCGCGTTGGCAAGATCATTCTTGTGCACGGCCCAGGCAGGGCGTGGCCGGCGAACCCGGTGCCGCCGGATGCCGTCACTGCAAGCGGCAGTGGACTCGACCCGGACATCTCGGTCGCCTACGCCTACCTACAGGTGCCGCGCATCGCGCGCGCCCGGGGCCTCCTGATGGCCGCCGTGCTCGATCTGGTGCACAAGTACACGTCGCAGCGGACACTGGGCTTCATGGGCGAGCCCGCGGTCAACGTGTTGCAGCTCAACCTCGCCCTCGACCGCCTGCAACAGGCCGGGTAGCACGTGATGACTCGCGGAACTCTGCGCATCTACCTCGGCTCCGCACCCGGAGTCGGTAAGACCTACGCCATGCTCGGCGAGGCACACCGGCGCAAGTCCCGCGGCACCGACGTCGTGGTCGGCTTCGTCGAAACACACGGCCGAGCGACCACCGCTGCGATGGTCGGTGACCTCGAAGTGCTTCCCCGCAAGACCGTCAGGTACCGCGATGCGGCCTTCGAGGAGATGGACCTCGACGCGATCCTCGCCCGCCGACCGCAGGTCGTTTGCGTCGACGAGCTCGCCCACACCAACGTGCCGGGCGGGGAGCACGAGAAGCGGTGGCAGGACGTTCAGGATCTGCTCGGGGCAGGCATCACCGTCCTGTCCACGGTCAACGTCCAGCACCTCGAGTCGGTCAACGACGTCGTCGAGAAGATCACCGGAATTCGCCAGCGCGAGACCCTTCCCGATGTTGTCGT
>JAFAQI010000056.1 GCA_019246495.1 Frankiales bacterium
CCGGCCACCGCAGCATCGACCGCCCAACCCACTGACAGCGGGTGTGGCCATCTGACCGGGTTAGAACCCGGTCAGATGGCCACACTCACATGTGCTTGGCGCCCTTCTTGATCGCCTCGCGGATGCGGTGGTAGGTGCCGCAGCGGCAGATGTTGCGAATCTCGTCGAGATCGGCGTCGGTGATCTCGCGGCCGGCACGATGTGCCTCGCGGACCTTCGACACGGCCATCATGATCTGGCCGGGCTGGCAGTAGCCGCACTGCGGCACGTCCATCTCGAGCCACGCCTCCTGCATCGGATGCAGGTCCTTGCCGACGGTGTCGGGCAGCCCCTCGATCGTCGTGATCTCGTCCTCCGGCTTGACCTCGCTGACGGGCACACAGCACGGGTTGAACGCCTTGCCGTTGATGTGCGACGTACACGCCTTGCACACGTCGATTCCGCAGCCATACTTCGGCCCGGTCACCCCGAGCAGGTCACGCAGCACCCACAGCAGCCGGACGTCGCTCGGTGCGTTCACCCGCACCCGCTTGCCGTTGAGGCGGAACTCGTGAGTCGGCACGGCTGCCTCAGCTTCCGTTGTCGTGCAGGCCGTCGCGCGGCGACTGCGGGATCGGCGGGACGGTCGGGAACGGCTTGAACGGCAGCGGGTCCTTGTGGTTGATCGGGAAGTACGCCGGGGTCTTGCCGAGTGCATGTGCAAGCGCACAGGCCACAGCACTCTTCGTCACAGCGATCCCGAACTCGCCGACACCACCTGGCGACGTCGAGGACGCCGGCATGACGATGACCTTCACCTCGGCCGGCACGTTCCACTGGCGCGTGTAGTAGTAGTCGTCCCAGCTGCCCTCGAGGAAGTAACCCTTGTGCAGGTGCAGGCTCTCCGTGAGGATCTGGCCGATCGCGTCCATCGCGCCGCCCATCATCTGCGCCTCGATGCCACGCGGGTTGATCGGCAGACCGACGTCGACCGCGATGACGACCTTCGTCACGCGCGGACCGGTGACTGCCTGCCGCATCTTGCGATGCACGGTGTGCGGGCGGCAGTCGATCTCGGCGACGCAGGCGATCTTGCCGTGATACTCCGTGTGGAACGCGATGCCCTGCGCGGTCCCCTTCGGCATGTGCCGGCCCCACCTCGCAGCCTTGGCGGCGGCGTGGAGCACTGCGCGCGACTGGTCGTCCTTGAGGAACGTCGTGCGGAACGCGTAGCGGTCGACCTTCATCGCCGCCGCGAGCTTGTCGACGGCGAGCTCACGCGCGACGGCCGCATCAGCGTTGTAGAGGTTGCGGACGCTGCCGGTGTGCATGTCGTCGTACTTGCGGATCTCGTTGACCGCGTGGTCGACCTGACCGAAGTTGTAGGGCACGTTGACGGTGAGGTTCCAGACGCCTTGCGAGTACCCCTGGTCACCCTGGCCGTTCGGCGGCGTGGACGCCATCGATGCAGACAGCGGTTCGCCGAAGCCCATCGACCAGTCGGTCGCGAAGCTGGTGTGCCGCTGCTCGAAACTCACGACCGATCCGCCGCTGTAGGTCGCGCGCACGTGCGAGATGGCGAGCGGGTGCATGCGACCGGCGCGGAACTCGTCGGTGCGGTGCCACATCAGCTTGACCGGTACGCCGAACAGCTTCGAGGCTTCCGCCGCCTCGAGCGCCACGTCGCTGAACATCCGCCGGCCGAACGCGCCACCGCCGGGCATGACGTGCACCGTCACCTTGTCGACCGAAAGGCCGAGCAGGTCGGCGACCTGCTTCTGCGTGAAGATCGGCGCCTGCAGGCAAGACCAGATCGTCGCCTTGGTCTTACGAACGTCGGCAATCGCCGTGTTGGGCTCGAGCGCGCTGTTGCTCTTCCAATAGAACGCGAACGACTCGTCGACGACCTGCGCGAGCGGATCGGTCGCGGGCGCGCCGAACGGCCGCTCGTTCGCCTTGAGCTCCGCGAGGATCGTGTCGTCGGTGTCCTTGTCGACCGTGCCGGGGTTCCACGTCACCTTCAGCGCGCGAATCGCGTCGATGCACTGGCCGAACGTCCGTGCCCGCACCGCGACGCCGGTCGAGATGACGCCGACGTGCGTGACGCCGGGCATCTTCTTCACCCGCGCAAGGTTGTTCACCCGCTTGACGGTTCCCTTGATGGTCGGCGGCCGGCAGATCATCGTCGGCAGCGCACCACGCACGTGGTGGTCCATCGTGAACTTCTTGCGACCGGTGACCGCTTCGAGCGCGTCGACCCGACCGTGCGGTTTGCCGACCACGGTGAACGCGGACGCCGGCTTGAGAGTGACCGCGATCTGTTGTGTCGTGCGCGCGGCCGCCCTGGTGGCGAGGTCGGCGTACGGGATTGTGCGTCCGTCCGGCGCGTGGACGATGCCGTCGCGGGTGGTGAGCTTGCCGGCAGGTACGCCGAGCTCGCGCGCCGCAGTCAGCAGCATCTGTTGCTTGGCTGCCGCGGCAGCAGTGCGGATCGGCTGGTAGGTCGAGATCGTCGTGTTGGAGCCGGCGGTGAACTGGTTCATCTTCAGTTCGGGTCGCGCGTCGGCGAGAGTGACGTGCACCTTGCTGATCGGGAGGTCGAGCTCTTCCGCGATGAGCATCGCCGTCGACGTGGTGATGCCCTGACCGCTCTCGACGCGCGGCAGCGCGAACGACGCCGTGCCGTCCTTGTGCATCGTGACGGTGATCATGTTGGCGGTCGACCTGGTCGAGTCGGTGAGCAGGTCGTTGAGGTCGTACTCGTCCGCCGCGCCGGGCGCCGACGGGATCGGCTGGAGTGCGGGACCTCCGGCGAGCGGGGAGGCGTCGGCGTAACGGACCGCCGTGACGACCGTCGGCGCGGCGATGACGTAGGCGAGGAAGCGGCGCCGGCTCAGGTCCGGACCGCGACGGGCCGTGGGCTGGCCCGCCGGGTCGCTGGGCGCCGACGCTGGCGCGTCGGGGGTCAGGGTCATGGGCGCGGAGCCTCCCCGGGGGACTGCGGGTCCCGTGCCGGGGGCGGGACCGCCTTGTCCTGAATGGTCCCTTATGTAACGGCTGAACGCCAGCAAGGTTGCGGCCCGCGGGCCGGCGGCTCAGGCGCTGTGTTGCTCGACCGTGCGGGCGAGGATGCCGAGCGTCGCCCGAAGCGCGGCCTCCGGGATGACCGGGAAGATGCCGGCGCCGCGGTAGGCCTCCTCGATCTGACTCCAGTCGTAGTAAGAGGTCACGAGCGTGCCGATCTCGGACGGCTCGAGGCGGTATCCGTAGAGATGCTTGATCGGCGGCTGGATGACCCCGGAGATCGTCCACTCGATCGCCTCGTCAGGGACGAATTTCGTGATGATGACGGTTACGTCGTACTTGCCGAGCGGGTAGTCGTTCAGCGACTCCCGATCCATGTACACGACGAACTGGTCGCCGACTGCGGTGACGACGTTGCCGGTGGCGGACTGGAGCATGCCGGAGCTGTCGATCGTGACGTGACCGCGCGGGTCGGACAGCAGGGCGAAGATCGTGGCGGGTGGCGCGGCGATCTGGCGCTGCACCTCGAAGCGTTCGGTGGTCATGCCGCGAAGCCTGACACGCGGTTGTGTCCGGTCCGGACAGTGAGCGGTACCGTCGCCCGATGTCGCGCTGGGTGGAGACCGTCGAACGGGTCATCCCCGCGCCGCCGGCTGACATCTTCCGGCTCGTCGCTGACCCGAGACGGCACAAGGACATCGACGGCTCGGGCACCGTCCGGGATGCGAAGGACCTTCCCGAGCGTCTTGCGTTGGGTTCCACGTTCGGCATGAACATGGAGTACGGC
>JAFAQI010000072.1 GCA_019246495.1 Frankiales bacterium
CGTGATGCACGCGATGATCCCGAGCACCACGAGCGCCGCGTGGGCCGCAAGGAAGATCGGGTAGAGGCGGGCGACGACGTAGATGCCCGCGGCCACCATCGTCGCGGCATGAATGAGTGCGCTGATCGGCGTCGGGCCGGCCATCGCGTCGGGCAACCACACGTGCAGCGGGAACTGCGCGCTCTTGCCGACAACACCGGCGATCAGCAGCAGTGCGCCGACGACCAAGGTTGTGTGCGACAGGTTCGATGAGGACAGGAGCGTCGGGGACAGATAGTCCGCATAGCGCCGGACCATCGGGGCTGGCACCTTCGCTAGGACGTCGGAGATGTCGAACGAGCGGGCCGCCACGCCGAGCGCGAAGATGCCGAACAGGAAGCCGGTGTCACCGAGACGAGTCGTGACGAACGCCTTCACCGCCGCCGCGCGGGCGCCTTCGGTCTGCCAGTAGTGGCCGATGAGCAGGTAAGAACAGAGGCCCATCACTTCCCAGCCGACGAGCAGCTCGAACAGGTCACTGCTCACAACAACGAGCAGCATCGCGGCGCTGAACAGCGACACTTCGGCGGCGTAGACCGCGTAGCGACGGTCGCCGGACATGTAGACGACCGAGTAGACCTGCACGAGCAGGCTGACGACGGCAACCATCACCGCGACGACCGCCGCGAGCCCGTCGATGCGCGTGCCGATGTGCAGCGCGATGCCACCGGTGGGTGTCCACGCGGTCGACGACTCGTGGACCGTCGCCGGATTGGCCTCGGCACTCGCCAGGACGGCGATCGCGACGACAAGCGACGCGAGCGATCCAACGATCGCCGTTGCCGCCGCCGGCACGTCGGTGCGCCGCGGGACGAACCAACCGAGCGCGGCCGCCACAGCAGGCAGCGCCGGGACGAGCCATGCCCAGGTCGTCACGGCACTGGCTCCGTGTCGCCGACCCGGACCGGGTCGCGATCGGCGAGCATCCGCAGCCGGTCGACGGCGATCGTGTCCCGCAACCGGAAGACCGACAGCACGATCGCCAGGCCGACGCCGACCTCGGCGGCGGCGACGACGATGACGAACAGTGCGAACACCTGACCCGAGTGCAGCTGGTCTTTGAACCAGGCATCGAACGCGACCAGGTCGAGGTTCGCCGCGTTGAGCATCAGCTCGACCGCCATCAGCACCGCGACAGCGTTACGCCGGGCCAGCACGCCGTAGACACCCAGCCCGAAGAGCAACGCGGACAGGCCGAGCGCCAGGGACAGATGCATCAGTGCTCGCCCGGAGCAGCCTGGTTGGCCCGACGCTGTCCGGTGAGGACGATCGCGCCGACAAGGGCGGCGAGCAGCAGCACGCTGGCGATCTCGAACGGAAGCACGTAGTAGCGGAAGATCGCCGTACCCATGACGTGGCCGTCGCCGACAGCCGTGCCGTGTACGTCGACGTAAGCGGCGCGGAAGGCGTCGACGACGAGAACCCCGAGGAGCCCCGCGGTGGCGAGGCCCGCGAGAGCCGCGACGGGACGGTTGCCGCTGTCGAGGTCCTGCACCGGCCCGATCGGCGTGCGCGTGAGCATGGCGCCGAAGAGCATCAGCACGACGACCGCACCGATGTAGATGAGAACCTGCACCCACGCGACGAACTCGGCGGTCAACACGAGATAGCACCCTGCAAGGGCTCCGAAACACACGACGAGCCAGAGCGCGGCATGGATGAGGTTGCGTGCCGTGACCACCAGGACGCCGGAGGCGAAGCAGACGACCCCCAGCAGTCCGAAGACCACGTCGGCGCCGGTCATGGCGCCTCTTCCACGGCCGGCGGTGGGGGCACAGTCCACATCCAGTCGCGAAGACGGTCCCGCTCGTGCGTGAGCTGGAGCACGTCGCGCTCGGCGTACTCGAACTCCGGCGACCAGAACAGCGCGTCGAACGGGCAGACGTCGATGCAGATGCCGCAATACATGCACAGCGCGTAGTCGATGGCGAAGCGGTCGAGGACGTTGCGAGTCCGGGCGCGGCCACCCTCGGTCGTCGGCGGCTGCGTCTCCTTGTGCGAGTCGATGTAGATGCACCAGTCCGGGCACTCGCGCGCGCAGAGCATGCAGACCGTGCAGTTCTCCTCGAGCAGGCCGATGACTCCGCGGGAACGCGGCGGCAGGTCCGGCCGCTGGTGCGGGTACTCCTGCGTGACGGACCGCCGGCCCATCGCCCGAAGTGTGACCGCCAGGCCCTGCGCCAGGCCCTTGCCCGGGATCACCGCAGCACCTCCACAACACCGGTCACCGCGACCTGGCCGAGGGCGAGCGGAACGAGTGCAGCCCACGCGAACTTCTGCAGCTGGTCTTCGCGCAGCCGGGGATAGCTGACCCGCAGCCAGATCACGACGAACGACAGGGCGAATGTCTTGATGAGCAGCCACAGCCAGCCGAGCTGGTGCTCGAGGAACGGTCCCTTCCAGCCACCGAGGAACAGCACGGAGGTCAGCGCGGAGAAGACGACGATGCCGGCGTACTCGGAGAGGATGAACAGCCCGAAGCGCAGGCCGGTGTATTCGGTGAAGGGACCGAACACGATCTCGCTGTCGGCGACGGGCATGTCGAACGGTGGCCGGCGAAGCTCGGCGAGCGCGGCAGTGAAGAACACGAACGCGCCGACGCCCTGGTAGGGCAGCCACCACCAGTGCCAGGCATGCGCGATGCCGTCGAGCGAGAGGGTGCCGGCCGCCATCGCGACACTGGCCGCGGCGAGGACGAGCGGCAGCTCATATGCCATCAGCTGCGCACCGGCGCGCAGACCGCCGAGCAGCGAGTACTTGTTCGCACTCGACCAGCCCGCCATGAGCACGCCGATGACACCGACGCTGACAACGGCGAGTGCGAAGAACACACCGACGGACAGGTCGTGCGCGCTGTCCCCCGGTCCGACCGGGATGGCGATGAGCACGAACAGATAGGGCAACAGCGCGACGGCTGGGGCGAGGTTGAAGACCTGCCGGTCGGCGTTGCTGGGTACGACGGACTCCTTCTGCACGAACTTCACTCCGTCGGCGACAAGCTGCGCCCAGCCGTGGAAACCACCGGCATACATCGGCCCGAGTCGCGACTGCATGTGCGCCATCGCCTTGTGCTCGAGCTGACCGACGAGCAACGGAACCGTCAGGAAGACCAGCAGGCAGCCGACGAGTTTCGCGGCGACCTCGAGCGCGGTCATTCGGCCGACTCCGCCGCCGGTGCTGCATCCGTCGCCGGCTCGCCCGTGGCGTCGGGACCCCACGTCGCCGGGTCCGGCACTCCCGGTGGCAGCATCCGGCGCCGGGCGCTGACGCGTTCGGTGTCGCGGTCGGACTCACCCGGTTCCTTGGCACCCGGCCACGGCTTCGCGACGCGCGACGCGAGCACGAAGTCCTTGCGCAACGGATGCCCCTCGAACCCGTCCGGCAGCAGCAGCGGAACGAGGTTGGGGTGACCGTCGAAGACGACGCCGAACATCTCGAACGTCTCGCGCTCGTGCCAGTCGGCCCCGGCCCACACGTCGGTCAGCGACGGCAGCCGCGGCGACTCGCCAGTGATGAGCGTGCGCAGCCGGAGGTGATGGCGATGGCGCACCGACCAGACATGCACGACGACCGCGACTGCCGCTCCCGCGTCGGCGGTGCTGTCGTCGTACGCCGAGAGCCAGTCGAAGAAGTCGGCGGCGAGGCGCTCGTCGTCGCGACAGAAGGTCGCCGCGTCGACCCAGCGTTCGGCCGGCACGTCGACCGTCAGCTGGTCGAACGACACCTCGACGACCGCGCCCTCAACGGCTGACGCGACGATGCGACCGAACTCCTCAAGCGACACCGTCGCTCCCGGGCAGCACGAGCGGCTCGGTGACACTTCGGATGTGGCGTTGCGGCGCCCAGTGGTAACGGTCGGCGAGCGACTCGCCCGCGATCTTGTCCTGCAGGCGCAGGATGCCGTGCAGCAGCGCCTCCGGTCGCGGCGGGCAGCCGGGGACGTAGACGTCGACCGGGATGATCTGGTCGACACCCTTCGTCACACAGTAGGAGTCCCAGTAGGGGCCGCCGCAGTTGCTGCAGGAGCCGAACGAGATGACGTACTTCGGCTCCGGCATCTGCTCATAGAGCCGCTTCACGGCCGGCGCCATCTTGTCGGTCACCGTGCCCGAGACGACCATGAGGTCGGCCTGCCGCGGACCCGGCGCGAACGGAATCACGCCGAGCCGGATGAAGTCGTGCCGGGCCATCGATGTCGCGATGAACTCGATCGCGCAGCAAGCCAGGCCGAAGTTGAACACCCAGAGGCTGTAGCGGCGGCCCCAGTTGAGCACGAACCGAATGGGGGCGGGGGCCAGCCGGGAGCCGGCGCCGAGCCCCTGGATCCGTACGTCGACCGGCGCGGACTCGCCACGCGCCGGGATCAGACCCACTCGAGGACACCCTTCTTCCAGGCGTAGAGCAGACCCACCGCCAGGAAGCCGAGGAACACGAACATCTCGCCGAGGGACAGGCCGCCGAAGCCGGCGCGAGCGAAGACCGTCGCCCACGGGAACAGGAAGACTGCGTCCACGGCGAAGACGACGTAGAGGAAGGCATAGACGTAGTAGCGCACCTGCGTCTGCGCCCAGTCGGTCCCGACGGGGTCGACGCCTGACTCGTAGGTGACGAGCTTGTCACCGCTATTGCGCCACGGTCGCAAGAAGCGGTTGGCGCCGAGGCCGAAGGCGACGAAGCCGACGCCGAGGAGCCCGAGCAGGCCGACGAGCGCGTAGCCCCCGAAGTAGCCGTGCACGACGCCGACCTCCCTCGAAGCACTGCGGGGAAGTCCGCAATGCCGCCCGGAGTTGAGCCTATTGAACGTAGGATTCGGTCGAGGAGGCGGCTGCGGTGCCCAAGCAGGTCGAGCAGCGCGACCGGATCATCATTCGGTTCGCGGGCGACTCCGGCGACGGCATGCAGCTGACCGGCGACCGCTTCACCAGCGAGACCGCCGAGCTCGGCAACGACATCTCCACGCTGCCAGATTTTCCCGCCGAGATCCGGGCTCCCGCCGGCACCCTGCCGGGCGTCTCGGCGTTCCAGCTGCACTTCGCCGACCACGACGTGATGACGCCCGGGGACGCGCCGGACGTCCTGGTCGCGATGAACCCGGCCGCGCTCAAGGCCAACCTGGCCGACCTGCCGGCCGGAGGCGACCTGATCGTCAACACCGACGAGTTCACCCCGCGCAACCTCGCCAAGGTCGGCTACGCCGCCAACCCGATCGAGGACGGGTCGTTGGCGGCGTACCAGGTGCACGCGATCCCGCTCACGTCGCTCACGGTGAAGGCGCTGGAGAGCTTCGACATCACGCGCAAGGACGCCGAGCGCGCGAAGAACATGTTCTGCCTCGGGCTGCTGTCGTGGCTCTACCACCAACCGACCGAGACGACGATCGCCTTCCTCGAGCGGAAGTTCGCCAAGGCGCCGACGCTCGCGCAGTCCAACATCGCGGCGTTCAACGCCGGCTGGAACTTCGGCGAGACGACCGAGGCCTTCACGGTCCGCTACGAAGTGAAGCCCGCGGAGATGCCCGCGGGCCTCTACCGCAACATCACCGGCAACACCGCGCTTGCTTACGGGCTGCTCGCCGCGAGCGTTCGCTCCGGTCTGCCGTTGTTCCTCGGCTCCTACCCGATCACTCCGGCGTCGGACATCCTGCACGAGCTGTCGAAGCACAAGCGGTTCGGCGTACGCACGTTCCAGGCCGAGGACGAGATCGCCGGCATCGGCGCGGCGCTCGGTGCGTCGTTCGGCGGCGGGCTCGGTGTGACCACGACGAGCGGGCCGGGCGTCGACCTCAAGTCCGAGGCGATCGGGCTCGCGGTGGCCCTCGAGCTGCCGCTGATCATCTGCGACATCCAGCGGGCCGGTCCGTCGACCGGCATGCCGACGAAGGCCGAGCAGTCCGACCTGTTGCTCGCGATGTTCGGCCGGCACGGCGAGGCACCGGTGCCGATCGTCGCGCCGCGGTCGCCCTCGGACTGCTTTGACGCGGCCCTGGAAGCGGTGCGCATCGCGACGACCTACCGCACCCCGGTGTTCCTGCTGTCGGACGCGTATCTCGCGAACGGTTCCGAGCCGTGGCTCGTGCCGTCGATCGCATCGCTGCCCGAGCTCCCGGTGACGTTCGCGACCGAGCCCAACCACACCAAGGCCGACGGCACCCCCGAGTTCTGGCCCTACCTGCGCGACCCCCAGACGCTGGCGCGGCCGTGGGCCGTCCCCGGTACGCCGGGGCTCGAGCACCGGATCGGCGGGATCGAGAAGGCAGACGGCAGCGGCAACATCTCCTACGACCCGGGCAACCACGACACGATGGTCCGGCTGCGGCAGGCAAAGGTGGACGGCATCGCGCGGGACATCCCGCCGCTCGAGGTCGATGACCCGACTGGCGACGCCGACGTGCTCGTGCTCGGGTGGGGTTCGACGTACGGGCCCATCGGCGCGGCGGTGCGGCAGGTGCGGGAGACCGGCGGCCGGGTCGCGCAGGCCCACCTTCGCCACCTGAACCCGCTGCCGGCCAACACGGCGGAGGTCGTGACGGCGTATCGCAGGGTGCTCATCCCGGAGATGAACCTGGGCCAGCTCGCGTTGCTCATCCGCGGGAAGTTCCTCGTCGACGC